>NZ_QRMX01000061.1:0-1969 GCF_003472805.1 Acidaminococcus sp. AM05-11
CCAGGAGGTTTAACTATATGCCAGTCTACTTTATTCATAGCATACCAAACGTGAAGAAGGTGTCATCCACAACGTGGATGACGGAAGAAGTTCAATCCAATTGGCCCGTAGGGCCTGCCCAGAGGGCGCCCATAGCTCCAACCACTGGGAGAGCTGTCACCGCAGGATGACTGAGGGAGTCGTATCCATTTCTCAAGGCCCCCGGCCGTAGAGAAATGGAATATACGACCCCTGCGATAGCTGCCCAGGAACTGAGCCTGTAAGGCGAAAGTGACTGGCTAGCAGCGAACCGCTGAGTGGATACCCCGAACCACATCACTTCAGGTCCGCTGACCGCACCAATCACCCATCAATCCCCCTCTTACATCGCTTCCGTCAAAATCGTCCGCACATCCTCAGCCGTCAGCACCTTGTACCCGCCTTGCAGCAAGAACGTACCCTTGATAATATCGTCAAACATCCCTTCCGTGCAGCCCAGCTCGGACAAATGCAGGTACACACCAATCTCCTTCATCCAACCTTCCAGCGCATTCAGGCCCGCATCAGCCAATTCTTCCTGACTCTTGCCTTCCGGATTGATGCCCCAAACATTCACCGCAAACCGGGCGAACTTGGCTAGCCCCGCTTCCTTGATCAGCCGGTAGTAAGGCAGAGAAACCGCAGACAGCGTCATCCCGTGGGTCGCATTGGTAACGCCCCCTACAGCCTGACCAATCATATGCACTTCCCAATCCTGGGACTTGCCGCAGCCAATCAGCGTATTCAGTGCTCAGGTAGCCGTCCACATAATATTGCTCCGTGCCTCATAGTCCTGCGGATCCTTCACCGCAATACGAGAACTGTGAATCAAAGACTTCATCAGCCCCTCCGCCAGATAATCGGACGTATTGTCATCCGTGCCCGAGAAGTACTGTTCCATAATATGGGACATAATATCGAAAATCCCAGCTTTCATCTGGTACACCGGCAGACTCATAGTATAACGCGGATTCAAAATCGTAAACTTGGGCATCACCCGGTCATCGAACACATGCCCAATCTTCAGCTTCTGCTCCGGATTGGTAATAACAGAACCCGCATTCATCTCGGACCCCGTCCCAGCCATAGTCAGCACGCAGCCAACAGGAATAATCTTGTTGTCCACATCCTCCATATGCAGATAATACTTGGTCCAAGGATCCTCTTCACAGTAGGCAGATACCGACAGCGCCTTGGCATAGTCGCAGGTAGAACCACCACCAACAGCCAAAATCAAATCCACAGCTTCAGCCTTAGCCAGCTTGCAGCCCTCGTTCAGCTTTGCCACCGTAGGATTGGGCATAACCCCCGGCAGCTCCACAACCACCTTGCCAGCCTTCTTCAGAGCAGCCAGCACATCCTCGTAAACCCCATTCTTCTTAATCGAGCCCCCGCCGTAGGTCAGCAGCACCTTAGGCCCAAACTTCGCCAATTCACCAGCCAGCGCATCAATCGCATTCTCACCAAAATGCAGCCGAACCGGATTCGAATACAAAAAGTTTCCTTGCATAAATATCTCTCCTTTACAAAACAAACAGCCCAACACCGCACCTAAGGAACTTAAAACCCAGCCCCCAGCACCAGCCACCACCCATGCAGCAGCCCCGTTGGACCCAATACAAACTACATATTTACTATAACACTTAAACCTGACTCTAAGGCAACCCCCATTCCTAGAATTTTTCCAGGATTTTACAAAAAGAGCAGAAAAAGAAAGCAACGCCGCAAGCATTGCAGAGCGGGGGCTACCTGCATTTCAGCACTAACCACTTTCAGCACACGGCCAGTATTGGCCTAAGAATGGCCCCTTCAAGCGTGAAGGGGCTGTCATCCTATAGGGATGACTGAGGAAGTTCAATCCAATAGGCCCGGAGGGCCTGCCCAACGGGCGCCCATAGCTCTCGCCTCTAGCATTCTGGTAATATGTCAAGCATATTTTTTTTAAGATATT
>NZ_QRMX01000062.1:0-1819 GCF_003472805.1 Acidaminococcus sp. AM05-11
CCCCTCGTATGATATGTATGTGAGTTATTAAAAACAGCTCACATACATATTTTTTGTGCGTATAGCGGTAAGAACCATTCGGAGAATTTTCCTCTTCCGGTTTCCCGTCTATACAATCTGAAGCTCTGTAACAAAAGGTTTTCCCATGGTACGATATCAGTAGAGTCTGATGTCCGGAGGCACTGCTATCTCCCCTTGCAGCCAGTTCGTCTGTGTCTGCTCCCTTTAGCATGCGGCCCAGCTCATGAAGCATTACTCCGCTAACACAGAAGTTGCATCTCCTGCCTTAGCACCAGCAAAAAGGCTGACAGGATGAATGCTAATTGCGCGAGGTTGCGGTTACTTCATGATGCCTGGGATAAACCTTTTGCTCAGGCTTCACAAATCTGATCTGGGAAGGAGGATGATATCATGATTAAGATCAACACTTTGTCAACTTTATACGTCGGTATTGATGTAAGTTCAAAATCCAATGTTGTCTATGCCATGGACTTTGAACAGAATAAGCTTCTTTCTGATTCTTTCCCTAATAATCAGCCTGGCGCTGAAAAATTGGCGAATGCTATCTGTAAATGTATGCTTTCTCATCGAAATCTAAATACTATCGTTTTCGCATTAGAATCCACCTCCATGTACAGTATTCATATTGCCAATTTCCTGTCAGCCAGCGAAATTCTCATGCCTTTTCATCCGTATGTTTATTGTCTCAATCCAAAAATCACAGCGAATTACCGAAAAACTTTTATTGGCCTTTCCAAAACTGATTCAACGGACGCATATATCATTTCTGATTTAGCTCGGGTTGGCAAAATCAAGAGTTCTCCCTGGAGAGGCAGTCAGTTTCTTGCACTCAAGCGTCTGACACGGCACCGACTGCACCTCGCTGAATGCATCACAAGAGAAAAGACCTACATGATTTCCAATCTGTTTCTTAAATTTAGTGAACTGGAGATTTTGGATCAGGAATCACAGCCCTTTAGTAACATTTTTGGGACCACTTCAGCTGCCGTTTTGACAGAATTCTTTTCTGTACAGGATATTGTGGATGCCAGCGAAGAAGAGCTCCTACAATTTCTGGCAAAAAAAAGCCGGAATCGCATTACAAACTTAGCTGAAACCTCTAAATTGCTAAAAAAGGCCGCCCAGGATTCCTATCGTCTTGATAAGCGTGCAGCTGAACCCCTGACAATCGCTCTGGCCAGTTCGTTCAACTGTATTGAGTCTTACAAGAAGGAAATTAAGGCAATTGATCATGCTATAGAAAAGACGGTCAAGGGCGTTAATCCTAACGCCTACATGATTCTACGGTCCATTCCTGGTATTGGACCAGTCTTGGCTGCTGGCATTCTCGCTGAGATTGGTGATATTTCCGCTTTTCGCTCAGCTGATTCGCTAGCTAAATACGTTGGACTTACTTGGCGCAAGAGCGATTCAGGCGACTTCGTGGCCGAGGAAACACCCGTTTTCAGAACGGGTAACACATATCTCCGTAATTATATTGGAGAGGCTGCAAACAGTGTCCGAAGATACATCCCTGAATACGCAGAGTATTACGCCAAGAAATATGCTGAAGTGCCAAAGCATCAGCATAAAAGAGCACTCGCGCTTGCATCTCGTAAATTAGTACGACTCGTTTTTGGTTTGCTGGTCAAAAACCAACTGTACGCCGGCGGAAAGTTGAACGCCGAACAGAATAACGATTTCAAATAGCACCCGTTTTTTTTGAAGCAACATCGGGTGCAGGTGAAGTGCGCCCTTTTTTTGATTAATACATAGAATATCTTAAAAAAAATATGCTTGACATATTACCAGAATGCTA
>NZ_QRMX01000063.1:0-1725 GCF_003472805.1 Acidaminococcus sp. AM05-11
ATACGTCCACAAGCGTTTTCAAGCCGTACTTTCCCGTAACGTTCTTCCAATTTTCTAAGGCTGGAGCAGGCTTTGTAGCCCTGTTCTGGGGCTTTTCCGCTAGTAAGGAAATACTGCACAGTCTTTTCTGTCATGGGACCAACAGTCGTTGCCCAACGAGTGAAATCATCCGTATTGTAGGTCAGGTACCTTTGGTGTGCAAGGGGCATGTGCTCTAGGTTTATCAGCGGATCTCTCTGGACGGTCCGCAAACGACGGTGGCTGGCAACACGGCTGCCGTGGAAGAATACTTCTACAGTAGTCTTTGTCACCCGAATGTCTACCTTTTCGCCAATCAAGTTGTAAGGGACTGAATATTTGTTCTTGCCATCTGAAATAAGATAATCATTGGGAACTTTGGCTACCGACCAAACAGCAGCCTCAAAATCTGTAGGTGGCAGAGGACGCATATATTGCTTTTCTTCTTCCAGATAGGCACTGTAGCGGGAACCTGCCATCTGCTTAAAGGGGCGGTTGTTCATTTCTTTAAGTTTTTCCGCAATAGCCTCATTCATTTCATGAAGGGAAAAGAACTTTGGCTACCGACCAAACAGCAGCCTCAAAATCTGTAGGTGGCAGAGGAAGCATATATTGCTTTTCTTCTTCCATATAGGCACTGTAGCGGGAGCCTGCCATCTGCTTAAAGGGGCGGTCGTTCATTTCTTTAAGTTTTTCCGCAATAGCCTCATTCATTTCATGAAGGGAAAAGAATTTCCTTGAACGTAAGGCAGCAAGAATCCAGGTTTCAGCAAAACGCACAGAAGCTTCTGCGGAGCTTTTATCCTTAGGCCTGCGCACACGGGCTGGTACAATTGCCGTACCATAATGTTCAGCCAATTCCTGGTAACTGTGGTTTAGGATTGTTTCATACTTAGTATTAGACGTGGTTGCAGTTTTGCAATTGTCAGGAATTAGAAGCCGAGGAACACCACCATAAAACTTGAAGGCGTGGATATGGCAGTTCAGCCAGTTCTCAGTTTTCATATCGTCGCAGGCTTCTGCATAGGTATAATAACTGCACGGCAAGGTGGCAATAAAGAGATACGCTGGGCTTGTACTGCCGGTTACCGGGTCATATACGGGAAGAGTATCCCCAGCCCAGTCTACCTGCATGGCATCGCCAGGTTTATGCTGAATACGCATGGTAGCTTTGGTTACCCGAGCCCATTTTCGGTATTTCTCTGCAAATTGTGTACTCATATAAGGCGTTTTGCCAGTCTCGTAGCACTGTCTGCAATATTCTTCCCATAGAAGCGTCATCGTTACACCAGATTTTGCTAGTTCCCGATGGATGTAGGGATAGTCTGGTTCAACATAAAAAACTTTGGTCATGCTCTTTCTTGGGAATAATATTGTTTCCAATTCAGCATTAGTGATGCTGGAATCCAGCGGCCAGCTAATGCCTTGTTGGTCTGCAGCCTTGTAGACTGCACTGATGGTTGGGCGAGAAGCAACTTTGGTTAAAGCTATCCCGCGTTGAGTGCACCCCTTGCTTCGCAGCATAAGAATCTTTCGGTAATCCGTCATATGAGGACCCCCTTATACTAAAGTCACACGAGAACCGTGTGCTATCTTCAGTATGAGAGTTATTGAGCAGGGTGGCAAATACTTCCGGAAGGATGGTCAAATAACTGCGGCAGAGTGGTAAAAAAAGTCCGTGCACATGGCAAAATCGTATCGGTATAT
>NZ_QRMX01000064.1:0-1658 GCF_003472805.1 Acidaminococcus sp. AM05-11
CGGTTCTCCATAGAAAGGAGGTGATCCAGCCGCTCGTTCTCGAACGGCTACCTTGTTACGACTTCACCCCAATCATCGGCCCCACCTTAGACAGCTGACTCCTTACGGTTATCTCACCGGCTTCGGGTGTTACCAACTTTCGTGGTGTGACGGGCGGTGTGTACAAGGCCCGGGAACGTATTCACCGCAGTATGCTGACCTGCGATTACTAGCGATTCCAACTTCACGCAGGCGGGTTGCAGCCTGCGATCCGAACTGGGGTCGGGTTTATGGGATTTGCTCTGCCTCGCGGCTTTGCTGCCCTTTGTTGCCGACCATTGTAGTACGTGTGTAGCCCAAGACATAAGGGGCATGATGACTTGACGTCATCCCCGCCTTCCTCCAGGTTATCCCTGGCAGTCTCCTATGAGTCCCCGCCATTACGCGCTGGTAACATAGGATAAGGGTTGCGCTCGTTGCGGGACTTAACCCAACATCTCACGACACGAGCTGACGACAGCCATGCACCACCTGTTTTCGTGTCTCCGAAGAGAGGGACCTATCTCTAGGTCTTTCACTCAATGTCAAGCCTTGGTAAGGTTCTTCGCGTTGCGTCGAATTAAACCACATACTCCACCGCTTGTGCGGGCCCCCGTCAATTCCTTTGAGTTTCAATCTTGCGATCGTAGTCCCCAGGCGGGGTACTTATTGCGTTAACTCCGGCACAGAAGGGGTCGATACCTCCTACACCTAGTACCCATCGTTTACGGCCAGGACTACCGGGGTATCTAATCCCGTTTGCTACCCTGGCTTTCGCATCTCAGCGTCAGACACAGTCCAGAAAGGCGCCTTCGCCACTGGTGTTCCTCCCAATATCTACGCATTTCACCGCTACACTGGGAATTCCCCTTTCCTCTCCTGCACTCAAGACTTCCAGTATCCAACGCCATACGGGGTTAAGCCCCGCATTTTCACGTCGGACTTAAAAGCCCGCCTACATGCTCTTTACGCCCAATAATTCCGGACAACGCTTGCCACCTACGTATTACCGCGGCTGCTGGCACGTAGTTAGCCGTGGCTTCCTCGTCAGGTACCGTCAATACAAACGCTTATTCAACGTTCGCACATTCGTCCCTGACAACAGAGTTTTACAATCCGAAGACCTTCATCACTCACGCGGCGTTGCTCCGTCAGACTTTCGTCCATTGCGGAAGATTCCCCACTGCTGCCTCCCGTAGGAGTTTGGGCCGTGTCTCAGTCCCAATGTGGCCGTTCATCCTCTCAGACCGGCTACTGATCATCGCCTTGGTGAGCCGTTACCCCACCAACTAGCTAATCAGACGCAGGCCCATCTTCCAGCGATAGCTTATAAATAGAGGCCATCTTTCATCCTTCCTCCATGCGGAAGAAGGATCACATTCGGTATTAGCATTCCTTTCGGAATGTTGTCCCCAACTGGAGGGCAGGTTGCCTACGCGTTACTCACCCGTTCGCCACTAAGAATTTACCGAAATAAATTCTCCGTTCGACTTGCATGTGTTAAGCACGCCGCCAGCGTTCGTCCTGAGCCAGGATCAAACTCTCCAAAATAGAATTATTTTGAAAAGCCGCTTGGCTCTTGAAAATACTAGCTTTGATTTTTTTACTTCGTTGTCTCGAAGTGACTCGATCTCATCACC
>NZ_QRMX01000065.1:0-1548 GCF_003472805.1 Acidaminococcus sp. AM05-11
GGCTCTTCACGTTTTATTGTGGGATGGCAGATTTCTGCCATCCTTCTTTTATGTCTAGCAACATCCCACTGTCGCAATCTCTAGACAGTGCCGTTTCGTATAGATGGTAATGCTGAATATCGAATCAGAGTGAAAAAATATTCATCATTTTTGTATCCATACCCTATTCGTTTTGCAACCTTAATCTTGTTATTGAAGCCTTCAAGCTTTCCTGTGGTAATCGGATGGGCTGAGTGAGCAATCAAACCCTCTTTGCGTTTTCGCTTTAAGCGGGCAAACTTTTGCAGCTGCGGTATGTTGCTCTCCTCGGCTCCTTTAAACCATTTTTCCCATTCTACGGCAGCTAAATCGGGGTTTCTAAGCTCGAATAGATCACTTAGTTCCTCTTTCATTGTATGGCAAACTGTCAAATTTTCATGTTTTTTAAGGATTTCCTTGAGATTTTCTGCCTTTTTATCGCTTAGTGTTTCTTCCTTGCAAAGCAGCGTCCAGCGAGCTTGTTTTACTTCCTTGTAAAGCCGATTCTCCTCTTTAATTGAATCCTCTGCTTTTGTTGCCTGCTCTTCAGCAATATTCTCTGTAATCCCAAGCTTTAGGTTATCGGCTTTCTCTTTGTGCTGTCTTGCTTCCTCCAGCCTTACGGCTCCCAGCACATCTCGTCCATACTGGGCTTGCATATGGTAGCGGTCGTATACTATTGCCGCATGAGGCAGATACTTTTCTACCAGGGTGTTGAACGATGCGTTCATGTCCATTGCGACAGCTTCTACTTCAGACAAATACTCCAGGTCTGTCTCTTCAAAAAACTTTGTAAAGGCAGCTATAGAGCGTCCCGCACCAACCCAGAGGATGTCTCCCATATCAAGGTCCATAACACAGGTTGCGTAAGTATGGCCTTTGTGCATTGCAAACTCATCAACGGCAAGATGCTTAGGACGGTAGCCACTTTTGCGAAGTTCCTCGCTTCGCGTTTTGAGAGCCTCGTCCATAATTTCCTTATGGATTTTAGAAACTGTTCCCCAATGGATACCGGTCAAATCGCTGACTGCTTTAATCGTCATTTGATGCATAAGCAAAATCTTGATCCATAAAGCGGCACGAGAAGTGACTCTGGTTCCAGGATACTTAAAGGTTATGTTTTCATTGAAGGTATGCCCGCATTTTTGGCACCGGTAGCGGTGGAATCTCACACGAAGAATCCGTGGCTTTCCGGGTATCCAGGGCATGTCTTTAAGTGTAGTTACAGGGTTGTCATGGACATGGACCTTACCGCCGCAGCAAGGGCATACAACGTCGGCTGTAGGCCGGGTACTATTTACATCTATGATCTCTTCAAAAAGAGAAGCAATACTCGTAGGAATATTAAAATTGTCCTGTATGTTTTTGCATAAATTTGCTATACTTGAGGTTGAGAGCACGTGGATCATTCCTTTCGTAGTTTTGTCGCTATTACTTAGAATGGAGCATCCCGTGCTCTTTTTCAATACCTTTTTTCAGTTTTTAAATTCTGTCTTAGATTTCGTATCCCCCAATTTTCCGTGATGAGCC
>NZ_QRMX01000066.1:0-1433 GCF_003472805.1 Acidaminococcus sp. AM05-11
AGAGTGGTAAAAAAAGTCCGTGCACATGGCAAAATCGTATCGGTATATTCAAATGCATAAACCGGAGCAACTAGGCCATCTGCACGGACTTTTTAGGCCACCCTTCCGGACTATTAGTCCAGGTGCTTTTTAAAAGCTCTGCCGGATCTGTAGAACCGGCAGAGTGAATCTAGCAGCTTTCAACCGATATATATTGTTTTAAATCTCTTTCAGTGTGCCAATGAAGGTATGGGCACGCATGAACAGGGTGGCAAGTATCGACGGCAAGACAGCCTAAATTCTGCGGTAGGGTGGAAGAAAAACACCGTGCAGGTGGCCTAAGAACGGAATATGCTTTAAACAAGAGAAAAATGTTTTTAGGTCGTGCGGTCAGCAAACTTTTGGTGTGGTGCGGGTATCCCCCATTGCCGCTATGCGGCATTTCCCCAAAGGGAAACGCTTGTCCCCTTTTGGGGCTAGTACATGAAGGACGGTAGCTCAACCACGGAAAAGTCAGCGGGGCTGACTTTTAGCTGTAGAAAACTCTGTACCGGATTTTTTGGTCGAGTGGTCAGCGGACTTTTGGCGTGGTGCGGGGGATTTCGGATTTTTGGTCGTGCGGTCCGCAAACTTTTGGCGAAGTAGGGGATATCCCTCGCATTTTTAACCTTTGTACGGTTGGCCGGGGCCAGTACTGGCCTGGGGGTAGCTCAACCACGAAAAAGTTAGCAGAACTGGCATTTTTCTCGCCAATCAGTTATAATGCTACTAACAAATCCCGGTGGAGTAATTACGTTTTGCTTTGCAGTTTCACACCCTGGCAAAGGGATTGCTCGGCGAGAGCTATTGCAGTTTGAGGGCAGGTGAAGGGCAATGCTAAGCGCCACTGGGGAAATAAAGCAATTGTAAATGACGAGGCGCATGGGCTTCACGCGCACTTTCAATCCAGGAAGTGCTGCGAAATTCACATTGCTCTCAAACGTTTGAGCGTATGTAAATTTCTCATGGTATTTTGGCAGCGATTTTCTTTGCTGCTGCTCTCAAAAGGCTTGTCTACTCCTATAGGGGCAGGCAGGTCTTTTCTCCTTATTTACCGCTTTTTAACTGCCGTCTGGGGGCCGCAATTCCTCTTTTACCTCCAAATTGTATCATTTATACAAAAAAGTTTTAAAAACCTATTGACGGTGTGGGGGAGTTATGCTATTATAAATAAGCTTTCTCACGGGGAAGCAATGGCAAACCAGAACAGCTGCTTGTTTGAGAAATTAGCTTCAAAAAAAAGTAGTTGACAAAATCTTCTGAGTTTGCTAAACTATCAAAGTCGTTGATGAACAAGAAGCGATGGAAGAACTTTGAAAACTGAATATTGATTGACAGATGTGCGGGTCAAGTCACCTTTATGGTGATGAGATCGAGTCACTTCGAGACAACGAAGTAAAAAAATCAAAGCTAGT
>NZ_QRMX01000067.1:0-1156 GCF_003472805.1 Acidaminococcus sp. AM05-11
AAATTGGAAGAACGTTACGGGAAAGTACGGCTTGAAAACGCTTGTGGACGTATTTTCGCCTACAAGGCCACTCCGTCCGTCCGTAACGTCAGCAGCATTTTAAAAAATGACCAAGATAAACCTGTTAAAAACGCTCCGCAGAAAAAGCCAGCCGCAGCAAACAACTACGGAATTACACGCGGTGCCTCGTATTTCAGTAAGGATAGAGGTGGCCGCCAATGATAGACCAGGAAACCGTAGAGATGCTTAGGAAGATGAGAATGACCGCTATGGCGGATGAATTATCCCACCAATTACAAGACTCAACCTTTAATGAGCTTGGCTTTGAGGAACGATTAGGACTGATGGTGACTGCCGAATGGAACCGACGCCAAACGAATACAGTACAGCGACTCATTAAGAATGCAAATTTTTCTGCCCCAGCTGCCGCAGTAGAAGAAATTGAGTACTACGAAGATAGAAAGTTGGATAAAGCACAGATTTTACGCCTATCCAGCTGCAAATTTGTAGACGAGGGACACCATATTATTCTGGAAGGAGCTTCTGGCAATGGTAAAACCTACATTGCCTGTGCTCTTGGTAACGCTGCCTGCCGACGATTCAAGAAAGTACGATATATTCGTATGCCAGAATTGCTGGATGAGTTGAATATTGCCCGAAGCGGCGGTGAATTAAAGAAATGCCTGTCCAATTACAAAAAGGTTGATTTGCTCATTTTGGATGAATGGCTTATACGCCCCCTAACACCGCAGGAAAGTTATGATCTATTAGAAATTGTAGAAACTCGTTGCCAACGTTCTATGATTTTCTGCACCCAGTACAGCACAGATGGCTGGTATACCAGGATTGATTCGAACCCCGAATCTGCAAGCCCTGTGTCTGATGCTATTATGGACCGCATTATCCATAACTCATACGTAATTATGGTTGAAGGCCGTATCTCAATGAGAGAACGGTATGGCCTGAAAGCAACTCAAAGCTAAAGCTTATCTATACTTTAAAGAAAACTAAATAACCAGCTCTGCCGGCTCAACCATCCGGCAGAGCTTTTGGCTGAATCTCTTAATGGCCTACTAGTGCGGTGGGGTGGTAAAAGAATTCCGAGAAGGTGGTAAAAAAAGTCCGTGCAGACGGTAAACTTACACCGATTTATGCA
>NZ_QRMX01000068.1:0-993 GCF_003472805.1 Acidaminococcus sp. AM05-11
TTAACCTTCGATTTCGGTAACAACGCCAGCGCCTACCGTATGGCCGCCTTCGCGGATAGCGAAACGCAGACCTTGTTCGATAGCGATCGGGGTGATCAGTTCAACGTCCATTACAACGTTGTCGCCAGGCATAACCATTTCGGTACCTTCAGGCAGGTGAGCCACACCAGTAACGTCGGTAGTTCTGAAGTAGAACTGAGGACGATAGCCGTTGAAGAACGGAGTATGACGGCCGCCTTCTTCTTTGGTCAGTACGTATACTTGGCCTTTGAATTTGGTATGAGGATGAATGGAACCGGGTTTAGCCAGAACCTGACCTCTTTCGATTTCGCTTCTGTCAATACCGCGCAGCAGGCAGCCGATGTTGTCGCCGGCTTCAGCCTGATCCATGGTCTTACGGAACATTTCCAGACCGGTAGCAACGGATTGTTTCTTTTCTTCGCTCAGACCAACGATTTCAACCGTGTCGCCAACTTTGATTACGCCACGTTCTACACGGCCAGTAGCTACGGTGCCGCGGCCGGTGATGGTGAATACGTCTTCAACGGGCATCAGGAACGGTTTAGCCAGGTCATGGACAGGAGTCGGAATGTATTCGTCAACAGCATCCATCAATTTCATGATGTTTGCTTCTTGTTCTTTGTCGCCTTCCAGAGCTTTCAGTGCGGAACCAACAACGATGGGCACTTCATCTCCAGGATAGCCGTATTGGCTCAGCAGTTCGCGAACTTCCATTTCAACCAGTTCGATCAGTTCAGGATCGTCAACTTGGTCGGATTTGTTCAGGAACACAACGATAGCAGGAACGCCAACCTGGCGGGCAAGCAGGATGTGTTCACGAGTCTGAGGCATAGGACCATCAGCAGCGGATACAACCAGGATTGCGCCGTCCATCTGAGCAGCACCAGTGATCATGTTCTTTACATAGTCAGCATGCCCCGGGCAGTCAACGTGTGCATAGTGTCTTTTTTCGGTTTCGTATTCAACGTGGGC
>NZ_QRMX01000069.1:0-883 GCF_003472805.1 Acidaminococcus sp. AM05-11
AAAAGAAGGATGGCAGAAATCTGCCATCCCACAATAAAACGTGAAGAGCCAAATTTTAGCTGCAGAAAACTCTGTGCTGGATTTTTGGTCGACGTTCTCAACAGGTGCAGTGCGGGCATCCTACTTTTGAACCCCATCCGCCGGCGAGTTCGCCGTCACCTTCCCCTTTACCTGTTCGCATAGCGAACAGGTAAAGGGGAAGGCAGTTGCGGCGCTAGCGCCGCGAAAAAGCGGCTTAAACTTCTATCGGCGTCTACCGACGCCACTTCCTTAGCGGTTCGCCGTACTCCAGTCGTTATCGCCTTATAGGCTCAACTCCTGGACGGCTGTCGCATGTGCCTTATTGACCAAACATCCTTTTGATACCTTTTGGGGATGTTTGGATGCGGCCGCAACGCTTGAAGGAAGCGTTCATAGCAATTACTGGTCAGCTTCTTATCAGCACTATGTTTTAGATTTTACTCGACCAGTGGTGAACTAGAAGCCTACCACAGTGGTTCGCTGCTAGCCAATCAGCTACGCCCATTTTGGGCTTGCTTCTTGGGCTGCTATCACATGGCTCGCATTAGCCAAGAGTCCTTTGATAAACTGTGGACTCTTGGATGCGAGCGCAAAGCGTTGTGGTAGGTGGCAGCCGCTAGGCTGACGGAGGAAGTTTATCCATGCATTTGGGAGTCGTATCCATTTCTCAAGGCCCTGGCCACAGAGAAATGGAATATACGACCCCTGCGACAGCCGTCCAGGAGCCGGACCTGAAAGGTTGCCGGCGACTGGAATACGGCGAACCGCTAGGCCGCAGGCCGCCTGCCTTCTCCGCACAACAGCAGTCCAAGTGGTGTGCTCCCCGTCAAGTAGACAGTTCCTAATAATATAAACCTCTACG
>NZ_QRMX01000007.1:0-101307 GCF_003472805.1 Acidaminococcus sp. AM05-11
AATGGTTCGTGCGATCCACGGGAATGGGAGGAGGCCGGGCCCGCAAAGCGGGCGGGAACCATATTGCCCCTATCGGCACCTACGGTGCCGCTTTCCCCAAGGGGAAAGGTCTGTCCCCTTTTGGGGCTAGTGCAAGAAGGACGGTAGCTCAACGTAGGTTGGTGCGGTCAGCGAACCTGAAGTGATGTGGTGCCGGGAATCCACTCTCCTGCATCACTACCTTATGCAAAGGTAGTGATGCTTTCCTCTCCCCTAGAGGCGAGAGGTTATAATGGTTCGTGCGATCCACGGGAATGGGAGGAGGCCGGGCCCGCAAAGCGGGCAGGACCATATTGCCCCCATCGGCACCTACGGTGCCGCTTCCCCCAAGGGGAAAGGCCTGTCTCCATTTGGGGCTAGTGCAGGAAGGACGGTAGCTCAACGACGGAAAAGTTGCCCAAGGGCAACTTTTAGCTGGAGAAAACTCGTATTAGTTGGTGCGGTCTACGGGGTGTAGTGTGGGGCGGCGTGGTTTGAGCGCCCTCCGTCGCCTTTCGGCGACACCCCCCACACGTTTGTTGGGGGCATTCCAACCGCTGCTGGTCATATGCTAAATAAAGGCTAGTACAAGGAGTTTGGTAGTTTTGCCATTTTCCCCTATTGCCGCCTTGCGGTATTTTCCCAATGGTGATTTTGTTGGTGCGGTCTGCGGGGTGTATAGTGCGGGCCGCCCTAATAAGGTTAAAGGAGGCTGCCAAGGCAGCCTCCTTACGGTACTTCTTTCCTATTTTATTCTACGGTTACGGATTTGGCCAGGTTGCGGGGTTTATCTACGTCGCAGCCGCGAACCAGGGCGGCGTAATAGGCCAGCAGCTGGAGGGGAATGACGGCCAAGATGGGTGCCAGGTCTTCATCGGCTTTGGGAATGATGATAACGGAGTTGGCGTGTTTGGCCAGCTCGGTATCGCCTTCCATGCCGATGCCGATAACGATGGCGCCGCGGGTCTTGACTTCCTGCAAGTTGCTGATGGTTTTGTCATAGATGGAGGACTGGGTGGCAAGTACGATGACGGATACGCCTTCCTCAATCAGGGCCAGGGTGCCGTGTTTCAGTTCGCCGGCAGCATAGGCTTCTGCGTGGATGTAGGAGATTTCCTTCAGTTTCAGGGCGCCTTCCAGGGCTACGGCGTAGTCCAGGGAGCGACCCAGGAAGAAGGCGTCTTCACAATCGCCGTAATTGGCGGCAAAGGCTTTAATCTGGTCCACATGGTCCAGGATATCATGCATTTGTTCCGGCACGGCCAGAACGCCTTGAATCAGCTGGTGGAGCCGTTCCTGGTCCAGGGTCCCCTTCAGGGAGGAGATGTACATGGCCAGCAGCAGCATAACAATCAGCTGGGTGGTGTAGGCTTTGGTGGAGGCTACGGCGATTTCGGGGCCAGCGTAGGTGTACACGGTCTGCTCGGCTTCCCGGGAAATGGAGGAGCCCACCACGTTGGTAACGGCCAGGGTTTTGGCGCCGCGGCGTTTGGCTTCTTTCAGGGCTTCCAGGGTATCGCTGGTTTCGCCGGACTGGCTGACCACGATGCACAGGCAGTGTTCATCGATGATGGGGTTCCGGTAGCGGAATTCGCTGGCAATATCGACTTCTACGGGAATCCGGGCCATTTTTTCAATATAGTACTTGCCCACAATGCCGGCGTGATAGGCGGTGCCGCAGGCTACGATAAAGATCTTGTTGATGTCCTTCAGGGTTTCTGGGGTCCATTGGAGTTCGTTAAAGGTAACGGTGTCGCTGTCCTTGCTGACCCGGCTGCGGAGGGTATCCCGGACGGCTTTGGGCTGTTCGTAGATTTCCTTCAGCATGAAGTGTTCAAAGCCGCCTTTTTCGGCTGCTTCGGCATCCCAGGTTACCCGGAAGACTTTCTTGTCGATGGGGTTGCCTTCCAGATCCTTGACTGCTACGGAATCCGGGGTGATGACGGCCATTTCGCCGTCACTTAAAATATAGGTATCCCGGGTCTTGCTGATGATGGCGGGGATATCGGAGGCGATGTAGTTTTCGCCTTTGCCCAGACCGATGACCAGGGGATTGTTCTTCTTGGCGCAGATGAGCTTGCTGGGGTCCTTGGTGGTCATGAATACCAGGGAATAGGAGCCTTGGATTACGTGCAGCACTTTGCGCACGGTTTCTTCAAAGTCCCCGGTGTACAGGTCGGCCATCAAATGTGCCACCACTTCGGTATCCGTATCGGAACGGAAGTGGTAGCCCTTTTTCAGCAGGCTTTGCTTTAAGGGCATGTAGTTTTCGATGATGCCGTTATGGACCACGGCAAATTCGTTCTTTTCATCCGTATGGGGATGGGCGTTTACGTCACTGGGTTTCCCATGGGTAGCCCAGCGGGTATGGCCAATGCCCAGGGTACCCACGGGTTCTTTGCCTACGATTTTTTGACGCAGGGCGTCCAAACGGCCCACGCATTTTTCTACGGTAATTTTTCCGTCATTGTATACTGCGATGCCGGCAGAGTCATAGCCTCTGTATTCCAGTTTGCTCAGGCCCTCCATCAAAAATGGGGTTGCCTGTTTTCTGCCGATATATCCTACGATTCCGCACATAGTTGTGCCCTCCTGAATTTGTACTTACCGTCTGCCGCAGGCCCTTCTGTGTTCCTTTGTTACCAAAGGGGTTTGTAGGTCTGCTTACGGTTTGCAGCTTACCGAGAGGCATCCGCTGACGTTTCGATAAACCTCTTCCTCGTCTGCCGGGAATCCCGGCACGTGCGCTGATCCACTACGCAAATCTCTTTGCAAAGGTCCCCCTCAAGCCCTTTGCTGACCGGCCAGACCGGTATACCCGGGCGGCATGTTTTTGTAGCGTGTCTATCATACTATTTTTTGGCAGGTTGGTCAACTACGAAGGGGGCTGGAGACGTTTTTGTCCCAGGGAGAGGGGGTGGTAGTTTGTTGGTGCGGTCCGCGAACATCCTGGATTTGAACCCCCATCCTTGTTCCGCTGAATGGAAACTCTTTCCGTCCTGCCTTACGGCAGGCCACCTTCCTCACGCTTGATGAAGGTAAATAAGGAAAAAGGGCGGAACATTCCTTCCCCTTACCAGTGCATGCCAAGCAGTGCACTGGTAAGAAGAAGGCATACGGTCTGTGGGCCGGGTTATACGATTCTCAACTAGGTATTCTGCGACCAACTGCCGCTTGCCTTCTCCTCCCCTCGTCATCTCCATTTTGCCGTAAACCCAACTGAAATGGGGAAAATGCGCCTATTCCAAATCTACTGGAGGCACAGAGGGGGCGCAGAAAGCGGGGAAGGCATAGGATATATGAAAAAAATGACTTGTGAGCGTTCTCGTTCACAAGTCATTTTTAGCTTACCTTGATTCCCCTACACCCTGCGCTTACGCCAGTTCTTTGCGTACCACTTCGGCAATGGCGTCGGTGATGGCGTCCAGTTCGGCCTGGTTGGGGCCCTGGGCCATGATGCGGATCAGGGGTTCGGTACCGGAGGCGCGGACCAGTACTTGGCCATCGTCACCCAGTTCCTCAGTATATTTCTTGACTACTTCGGCGATGGCCTGGTTTTCTTCCCAGCCGTTTTTGTCCTTGACGCGGACGTTCAGCAGGGTCTGGGGATACTTGACCATCAGGCTGCCCAGCTGGGACAGGGTCTGGTTATGGCGGACCAGGGAGCTCAGAAGCTTCACGGCGGTCATCATGCCGTCGCCGGTCCGGGCCAGGTCGCCAAAGATGATGTGGCCGGATTGTTCGCCGCCCAGTTTGTAGTCGTGTTTCAGCATTTCTTCCAGGACGTAGCGGTCGCCTACTCCGGTTTTCACGGTGCTGCCGCCATGTTCTTTCATGGCTTTTTGCAGGCCTACGTTGCTCATGACGGTGGTTACCAGGACGTTGTCCTTGAGTTTGCCGCGCTTGAGCAGGTCCAGGGCACAGATCAGCATAATCTGGTCGCCGTCCAGTACCTGGCCGTTTTCGTCCACTGCCAGGCAGCGATCTGCGTCACCGTCGTTGGCAATGCCCACGTCGGCGCCTTCTTCCAAGACTTTTTGCTGGAGGGCTTCCAGATGGGTGGAGCCGCAGCCGTTATTGATGTTGATGCCGTTGGGGTTATTGAAGATGGGAATAACCTGGGCGCCCAACAGGCGCAGGATCATAGGAGCGATTTCGCTGTTGGCGCCGTTGGCGCAGTCCATGACCACTTTCAGGCCGTTGAGCTTGCAGTCGGCGCTTTTTACCACGTGCTGCACGTACAGGTTACTCTTGTCTTCTTCGGTGTACACTCTGCCCAGGGAGGACCCGGTCAGGGTATTGTCGTAGTCGATGGGACGGTTGACAATGGCTTCGATTTCATCTTCTACTGCATCGGGCAGCTTGAAGCCGCTGTGGGCAAAGAATTTGATGCCGTTGTCCTCAAAGGGGTTGTGGGAGGCGGAGATGACTACGCCTGCGTTGGCCCCCAGGGGTTCCGTCAGGAAGGAAACAGCCGGGGTGGGAATCACGCCCAAAAGGTGGGCGTTGCCCCCTGCGGAGCAGATGCCTGCTGCCAGGGCAGCTTCCAGCATGGTGCCGGACAGGCGGGTATCTCGTCCGATGATAATTTTGGGGCTTTTTACTTCCCGCCCGAAATATTGTGCAGCTGCACGTCCTAATTTATATGCCAGTTCTGCGTTCAGGACCTTGCCATTGGCAACGCCGCGGACGCCGTCCGTACCAAACAATCTAGCCATTTAACAGCCTCCAGCCTAGAGATTTGCTGTTATTCCTTTTTCCCGCCCATTTCCGCCAGCATTTGTTCCGAGGTAATGTTGTGGAAGGCCAACAGCACTAAGCAATGATACCATAAATCGCCCATCTCGTAAACAACCTGGTCACGGCTGTCGTTTTTGGAGGCTAGGAGGGTCCGGGTGCATTCTTCACCCAGTTTCTTCAGAATCCAGTCCTGCTGGCCCTGGGCCGGTTTGTCCGGGGTCCGGGCCAGTTGTTTTTGCTGAATCAGGGCATACATCTGGTCCAGCACCTGGGGCAGGTTCTTTTCGGTGACCGGCAGGCTTTCGCCGGAGCCGCTGTTCCACAGGGGGTTAAAGAAGCAGGAGTAGCTGCCGGTATGGCAGGCGGCGCCCTTTTGCTCCACCTTCACCAGCAGGGTATCCCCGTCGCAGTCGTAGGTAATGCTGAGCACCCGCTGTGTATGACCGCTAGTGGCGCCCTTGTTCCACAGTTCCTGCCGGCTGCGGCTCCAGAACCAGGTATAGCCGGTTTCTACGGTCCGGGCCAGGGATTCTCCGTTCATATAGGCCAGCATCAGCACCTGGTTGGTCTTGTAGTCCTGAACAATGGCAGGAATCAGTCCCCGGTCGTCAAACTTCAAATGACTTACATCAATTTTCATAGTCTAACTTCCACTCCTTTGCTGCGCAAATATTCCTTCACCTGCCGCACCGTAAAGGTCCCGTAATGGAACACGGAGGCAGCCAGGGCAGCGTCAGCACCGCCGGCAGTGAGCACCTTGTAAAAGTCGTCCAGGGAGCCGGCCCCGCCGGAAGCAATTACCGGGACGGGAACGGCGTCGGCCACGGCCCGGGTCAGGGGGATATCAAAGCCGTCCTTGGTGCCGTCGGCGTCCATGCTGGTGAGAAGTATCTCCCCAGCGCCCAGGTCCACTGCCCGTTTCACCCATTCCAGCACGTCCAGGCCCGTAGGGGTATGGCCCCCATGGATGTAGACTTCCCAGGAGTTTTCGCCGCGTTTTTTGGCATCTACGGCCAGTACCACGCATTGGTTGCCGAAGGCTTCGGCCCCCTGCCGGATTAGGTCCGGATTTTTGACCGCAGCGCTGTTCAGGGAAGTTTTGTCCGCACCGGCCATGAGTACGGCCCGCATATCCTCAATAGAGGTAATGCCGCCGCCAACGGTCAGGGGCATGAACACTTCCCGGGCAGTGCGCTCGATGACGTCCACCATGGATTTGCGTTTTTCCAGGGAGGCGGTGATATCCAAAAATACCAGCTCGTCCGCCTGTTCCTTTTCGTACAGGGAAGCCAGTTCCACCGGGTCCCCTGCGTCTCTGAGACTAACAAAATTTGTGCCCTTTACCACCCTGCCGTCTTTTACGTCCAGGCAGGGAATGATCCGTTTCGTATGCATGCTCAGGCCTCCTTTGCGATTGCCACAGCCTGGCGAAGGTCAATGGCGCCAGTATATAACGCCTTACCTATAATACACCCTTCTATGCCTGCTGCTTCTCTTTTTTTTAGTTCCCGCAAATCTTCCAGGCTGCCCACCCCGCCGGAAGCGGTAACAGGCAGGCCGGATGCCTTAGCAATCTGCACGGTGGCTTCCACGTTGACGCCGGTAAGCATGCCGTCCCGGGCAATGTCCGTAAAGATGATGCGGCTGACGCCGGCGTCTGCCATGGCCTTGGCCAGGTCTTCGGCCCGCATATGGCCGCTGGCTTCCCAGCCTTCCACGGCTACGATGCCGGCCTTGGCGTCAATACCGGCCACAATCCGGCCGGGATACTTGGCGCAGGCTTCCTTTACAAGGGCCGGGTTCTTGACGGCCACGGAGCCCAGGATCACCTGGTGAACGCCCCGGGAGAGCAGTCGGTCAATATGTTCCAGGGTGCGGATGCCGCCGCCCACCTCAATGGGAATCTTCCCCTGGGCGATAATGGCGTCGATGGAGGCCAGGTTCTTGCTTTCTCCGGCCAGGGCGCCGTCCAGATCCACCACGTGGATGCAGGAGGCTCCCAGCTTGGCCCATTTGGCGGCCATTTCACCGGGGTTATTGCTGTAGATGGTTTCCTTGGAAAAATCGCCCTTTACCAGGCGGACGCAGTTGCCGCCCCTTAGGTCGATGGCAGGATAAATGTTCATAATTTCCACTCCTTAAAGGCTTTCAGCATGGCAAGACCCGCAAAAGAAGATTTTTCCGGGTGGAACTGGAAGGCCTGGACACTGCCCTTCCCTACAGAAGCCGTAATCTGGGCGCCGTAATCGCACACGGCGGTAATGATGCTGGGGTCCTCGGGCACTGCATGGTAGCTGTGGACGAAGTACACGTACTGGCCGTCTGCTTCCGTCAGGAGAGGAGAAGGATTCACTACCTGAATCTGGTTCCAGCCCATGTGGGGAATCTTAAAGGGGGTGACGATTTTCTTCACCTGGCCCTTGAAAAAGCCCAGGCCCTTGACGCCGGGGGCTTCCTCGCTGCCTTCAAACAGCAGCTGCTCGCCCAGGCAGATGCCCAAAAAGGGCTTGCCGCTGTGGAGGGCTTCCTGGATCACCGGCACCAGACCCCGGTTTTCCAGGGTGTGCATGCAGTCCCCAAAGGAGCCTACGCCCGGGAGGATTACCCGCTGGGCGTCCGCAATGATCTTGGGGTCCGAAGAAATCACGGGTTTTGCGCCGACCTTTACCAGGCCGTTATATACTGAGTGCAGGTTGCCCCTGCCGTAATCGATGATGACCACTTGCTCGCTCATAATGCCCCCTTGCTGCTCATGACCCCGTGGACCCGGGGATCCTTGGCCACGGCTTCTGCCACGGCCCGAGCAAATCCTTTAAAAATGGCTTCCAGCATATGGTGGGTGTTCTTGCCGTAGGGCACGTTCACGTGGAGGGTCAGGCCGCTTTCCACGGCTACGGCCCGGAAGAACTCCTCTCCCATTTCGGTATCGAAATTGCCCAGCTTGACCCGGGGAATCTCGGCGTTCCACACCAGGAACGGGCGGCCGCTGAAGTCCAGGGCTACCTGGGCCAGGGTTTCGTCCATGGGCAGCAGGCAGCTGCCGTAGCGGTGGATGCCCGCCTTGTCCCCCAGGGCCTGGCGCAGGGCCTTGCCCAGGGAGAGGCCTACGTCCTCCACGGTGTGGTGGGAATCTACTTCCAGGTCCCCGTGGGCCTCAATGCGCAGGTCCATAAAGGAATGGACCGCCAAAAGGGTCAGCATATGGTCAAAAAAGCCAATGCCTGTAGAAATATCTGCTTTCCCGGAGCCGTCCAGGTTCACCTGGACCTTCACCTGGGTTTCTTTGGTACTGCGTTCCACCAAACCTTCCCGCATGATTTATGCCTCCCCTTGGGCCAAAATGGCTTTGACGCCTGCAATAATTTCCGGATTTTCCTGGGCGGTGCCAATGGAAATCCGCAGGCCTCCCGGCAGCTGGTCCTTTTGGGAGAAGTCCCGGATGAGGATTTTCCGTTTCAATAACTGCTTGAACAGGTAGGAGCCAGCGGCCTTGGCTTTGGCAGCGGGTTCTGCACCGCTTTTGCCAGCCTGGGCAGCCAGGTTGTCCAGTACCTTGCCCTGGGGCAGCACCAGAATGAAGTTGGTGGCAGAGGGCAGGACCTTAAAGCCCAGGGCGGTAAACTGCTCCCGCAGGTATTCCCGGCCCTTGACCACGGCCCGCACCCGCTGGGCCAGCACTTCCGGCTTGGCATAGACCAGGCCGGCGGTCAGGATGGACACGCCGTTTACCGTATAGGGCAGCAGCACTTTCTTGAGTACCCGCATCACTGCCGGGCTCCCAATGCCGTAGCCAATCCGCAGGTTGGCCAGGCCGTAGGCTTTGGAGAAGGTGCGCAGCACCAGCAGGTTGTCCACTTTCTTGGTGAGCTCCAAGGTGGAGTTGGCCAGCACCTGGCCGTCTTCCTTGGAAAATTCCAGGTAGGCTTCGTCCATAATCACCAGGCAGTCCACATTGCGGATGATTTTTTCCATGTCGCTGCGGGGGTTAAAGTTCCCGGTGGGGTTATTGGGGTTGCAGATGATCAGCGCATTGGGCTTTTCCTTTTGGCAGAAGGCGATGACCGCGTCCGGGTCAATGAAGCCTTCCGGGGTCAGGGCAAAGGCGATGGGCTCTGCGTCCCCCAGTACGGCGTAGGTTTCGTACATGGAAAAGGACGGGGACGGATAGGCAATTTTCGTGCCGGCACCGCCAAAGGCAAAGCAGGCTTTTTCCAACAGTTCGCTGGAACCGTTGCCAATGACCACCGTGGCCGGGTCTACGCCCAGGGCCTTGGCAATCTGCTCAGACAATTCTTCCCCGTGCATGGTAGGGTACCGGTTAAAGGCGTTTTCGCTGATCCGGGTCTGGAGCTCTACCCGGAGCTCCGGGGTCAGGTCCCAGTTGGTTTCGTTGGCGTTTACGATAATATCTGCATCAGGTACCGTTTCTACCTGATAATCTTCAAATTTGGACAAGCATGCCCGTGCCTTGATTTCCGTCATAATACTTCCTCCCAATATTTCTAAACTTTTTGAGCCAGGTTCTTACAGTTGTTTTTCCTTTCTGATGCGGATGGCATTGGCGTGTGCCTGGAGCCCTTCGGCTTCGGCCATGGCAATAATGTCATCGGCGGCTTCAGAAAGCGCTTCCTTGGTATAGGAAATGATGCTGGTCTTTTTCATGAAGGTTTCCACATTCAGTACCGAATAGAATCTGGCAGTGCCGCCGGTGGGCAGAATGTGGTTGGGGCCGGCATAGTAGTCGCCCAGGGGTTCCGGAGAGTAGGCTCCCAGGAAGATGGCGCCGGCGTTGCGGATATAGGGTACCAGGGCAAAGGGTTCCTTGGTGTTGATTTCCATGTGTTCCGGGGCGGACAGGTTAGCCATTTCCACCACGGTTTCCATATCCTTGGCCAGGATGATCTTGCCTTGGGCGGCCAGGGACTGGGCGGCAATTTCCCGCCGGGGCAGCCGGGCCAGCTGGACTTCCACTTCTTCGGCTACCTGATTAGCCAGCTTTTCATCGTCGGTAATCAGGATGGCGCAGGCCAGGGGGTCGTGTTCGGCCTGGCTCAGCAGGTCCGCAGCCAGGTATTGGTAGTCGGCGGTTTTGTCGGCTACAATCAGGATTTCACTGGGGCCAGCCAGCATGTCGATATCCACGTGGCCGTAGACGGCTTTCTTGGCCAGGGTCACGAAGATGTTCCCAGGGCCGGTAATTTTTTCCACCTTGGGCACGGTTTCCGTCCCAAAGGCCAGGGCCGCTACTGCCTGGGCGCCGCCCATTTTGTAGATTTCGGTGATGCCGATGGCTTTGGCGGTGGCCAGTACGTAGGGGTTCATTTTCCCATCCCGGCCAGCCGGGGCTGCCATGACAATCCGGGGCACGCCGGCTACCTTGGCAGGAACGGCGTTCATAATCACGGAGGAAGGATAGGCTGCGGTGCCGCCGGGCACGTAGATGCCCACGGAGTCCACCGGGGTCATTTTCTGGCCCAGGAAGGAGCCATAGGCCCGGGGGGTCAGCCAGGTTTTGGGCAGCTGTTCTTCGTGGAACTTGCGCACGTTGGCAATGGCCCGGTTGATGGCACCCATGGTCTTGGGGTCCACGGCCTTTTCGGCTTCGGCAAATTCGGCTTCGCTGACCTTGATTGTCTCAGGATTCAAGTCCGCCCCATCCAGCATTTTGGTGTAGGCGAACAGCTTGGCGTCCCCTTCCTTGCGGATGTCGTTTACGATCATATCCACTTCTTCTGCCGCCGTAAGAGGCCGGCCAAAGAGTTTTTCTACGGCAGCCTTGACTTTCGGGGACAGTTCTACTTCATCAAAGGATTTCTTTTCCAGTAAACGGCTGATCTCGGCCGCAGTGCTTTTTCTTTCATCCAATACTTTCATTTATTCTTCCTCCTTGAGTACGGTTTCCAGGTCTTCCACCAGTTTCTTGATCCGGTCATACTGCATTTTGAAGCTGACCTTATTGGCAATGAGCCGGGCGGAGCTGGGGTACACGGTAGCAATTTCCTTCAGTTTGTTTTCCCGGAGGGTGCGGCCGGTTTCGACAATATCCACAATCAGTTCGCTAAGGCCCACAATGGGGGCCAGCTCGATGGAGCCGTTGAGCTTGACGATTTCCATCTGCATGCCCAGCTTTTCGAAAAACTCGGAGGCAGAATGGGGGTATTTGGTGGCCACCCGCATATGGGCGTAGTCGGTCAGGTTGGGCAGCTGCTTGGCTTCGGGCACGGCCATCATCAAATGGCAGGCGCCGTAGCCCATATCCAGCAGTTCGTAGATATCTTTTTGTTCTTCCCGCAGCACGTCCTTGCCGATGATGCCGATATCGGCGGCCCCGTATTCCACGTAGGTGGGCAAGTCCACGGTTTTCACGATGATGAATTTTACTTTGGTTTCTTCATTGGTAATCACCAGTTTCCGGGAATTTTCCACCACGTTTTCGGCGGCGTAGCCTACCTTGGCCAGCAAGTCCACGGATTTGGCAAACAGTTTGCCCTTGGGCAATGCAATCGTTAAATAGTCCATTTCACAGCTCTCCTATCGTACGTATGCTACAGCTTCGCAGCGGTTAGCTGCACAGGCCTTGTCCGCTTCTTCCGGGGTCAGGGCGTCGGTGGCAACCTTCACGTTCTTGCCGTCTGCGCGCAGGGACATGGCTTTGGCAATGGCCTGCTGCTGATGACCGGGGGCCCAGGCTACGTAAATATCCCATTTGGATTCCTGGTTGAACTTGCCTTCCCGCTGGAGGCTGAGGATGATCCGGTCGATGCCCATGGCAAAGCCCGTGGCCGGTGCCGGAGCCCCGAAGTTCTCCATCATCTTGTCGTAGCGGCCGCCGCCGCAGATATTGAAACCGATATGGGGCGCATAAGCC
Source organism: Acidaminococcus sp. AM05-11 (assembly GCF_003472805.1). Classification (NCBI taxonomy): domain Bacteria; kingdom Bacillati; phylum Bacillota; class Negativicutes; order Acidaminococcales; family Acidaminococcaceae; genus Acidaminococcus; species Acidaminococcus sp. AM05-11. Next base: position 11,627 of record NZ_QRMX01000007.1, read on the forward strand.
TCAAACACCATGCCGGTATAGTAATCAAAGTCACGAATCAGGGACAGGTCAAAGGACAGGTAGTCCCCTACGCCGTAGGCGGAAGCCAGTTGGTAGATGGCTTTCAGGTTCCGCAGGGCTTCCTTGCTCTTTTCATTGGAAACCTGGCGTTCCAGCTGGTCCAAAAGGTCCACGCCGCCCTGGAGGTAGAGCAGCTCCCGGAACAGTTCCTTCACGGGCTTGCGGATGTAGGAATCCGCAGCTTCCTTCAGGCCCACGGCGTTGTGGCTCAGCACCATGTGCTTGACAAATTCGGCCCGGGTGCCGGTAAGCTCCGCTTCTTCCATGAGCCCTGCCAAAAAGCCGCTGTGGCCGACGCTCAGGAGAAAATCCGTCAGGCCGGCGGCCCTCAGGCTGCTGACGGCCAGGGCCAGGACTTCGGCGTCCGCCGTGGGAGCCGCTGCCCCGATGAGCTCGATGCCTGCCTGGCTGAATTCGCATTGGCGGCCGGCCTGGGTCTGTTCGTGGCGGAACACGTTGGCAATGTAGAACAGCCGTTTGATGCCCTTGTCAGCCTTGAGCCGGGTGGCTACCATCCGGGCCAGCGGGGTGGTCATTTCCGTGCGCAGGATCATGGTGCGGCTTTCCCGGTCCATGAACTTCATGCTTTCTTCCGTAATGCCGGCGCCGCTTAGGGCAAAGGTGTCTGCGTATTCAAAGGTGGGGGTAATGGCTTCGTCATAGCCCCAGGACAGAAAATTGTCTGCAATCTGGTCCTCCATTTTCCGCTTCAGCCGGGCTTCTCCCGGCAGGATATCTTTGGTTCCATAGGGAATTCTCAAAATGTTGGTACTCATGCGTTTTCTTCTCCTTTGGTAATACGGGGAATGACGGTTTGGTAGCCGCCTGCCCCATAGTTTAAACAGCGATTAACCCGGGAAACGGTGGTGCTGCTGGCGCCCGTATCCTTGACAATCTTGGCATAATTTTCGCCGCGATGAAGACGCACCGCCACTTCCAGCCGCTGGCCCAGGGCCTTGAGCTCGTTGGGGGTGCAGATGTCTTCCAGGAAGGCCAGGCACATTTCCTTGTTCTCCAGGGTGAGGAACGCGTCAGCCAGCTGCAGAAGTTCTTTTTTGTTGTAACCTGCTTGAATAATCATGTTGGTACCCCTTTCTAGGTGTTTCCAGGTTTGGTTTATGAAATGGACCGAATGCCGATCTCGCTTTACCTCTTTACTGATTTAGTACTTTACTCCGATGAAGTAATAAAGTCAAGTATTTTTTCTAGTTTTTACCAAACTTTGACATTTTTCCACTTTGGAGGCTTTTTTTGCCAAAACACATTGACAAACTGTACATAACAGAGTATCATTTATCCACACGGATTCATCAAGAGTAACGGAGGGACTGGCCCGATGATGTTACGGCAACCATCACTTTGTGAACGGTGCTAAGTCCATCAGGTGCAGCCTGAAAGATGAAGATGATTAAGCCAAACGCATTCCTCTTCATATTGAGTGAAGAGGTTTTTTTATTGTATGGAGGTGGACATATTTTATGATAGAGCTGCAGCACATTGACAAGATCTATCACACGAGCTCCGGGGACCTGCACGCCCTGAAAGATATCAACTTGTCTATTAATGAAGGTGAAATTTTCGGCATCATCGGTTTGTCCGGGGCCGGCAAAAGCACCCTGGTCCGCTGCATCAACCGGCTGGAGAAACCCACCAGCGGCAAGGTGATTGTGGACGGCCAGGACATTACGGCCATGAGCCCGGTGGAACTGCGGAAAGCCCGGCAGAACATCGGCATGATTTTCCAGCATTTTAACCTGCTGAGCAGCCGGACCGTTTACGGCAACATTGCCTTCCCCCTGGAAATCCAAGGGCTGGACAAGGCTGCCATCAAAAAGAAGGTGGATCCCCTGCTGGAACTGGTGGGCCTCACCGACCGGGCGGACCATTATCCGTCCCAGCTGTCCGGCGGCCAGAAGCAGCGGGTAGGCATTGCCCGGGCCCTGTCTTCCGACCCTACGGTGCTGCTGTGCGATGAAGCCACCTCCGCCCTGGACCCCCAAACCACGGAATCCATTCTGGACCTGCTCCGGAACATCAACAAGCGGCTGCACATTACCATCGTGATGATTACCCACCAGATGAATGTGGTGAAGGAAATCTGCGACCGGGTTGCCGTTATTGAAAACGGGGAAATCATTGAAGAAGGCACCATGTTCGACCTGTTCACCAATCCCCAGAAGGCCACCACCAAGGAATTTGTGGCCAGCATCCAGCACAACGACCTGCCGGATTTCGTAAAACAGATGAACATCCAAAAGGTCTACCAGCCGGGAAACAAGGCGCTGGTCAGCTTGTCCTTTATTGGGGAAAGCGCCGGAGAACCGGTGATTTCCGTGCTGATCAAGCAGTTTGATATTGACGTGAACATCCTCACCGCCAACATTGAAAGCCTCCAGAACACCCCCTACGGGACGCTGCTGGTAGAGCTGGAAGGCGACGAGGTGCATATGAAGGAGGCCCTGGATTATCTCCAGGCCAAGCAGCAATTGAAGGTGGAGGTGATTGGCTATGTCTCCTAATATGATGAATCTGCTAATCAAGGCTCTGGGGGAAACCTGCTACATGGTGGTGGTTTCCGCCGCTCTGGCTACGTTGTTTGGGATTCCTTTGGGGGTTATCCTGACGGTGACCGGCAAGGGCCATATTATGGAAAACAAAGTGGTGAACCGGATTTTGGGCGCCATTGTCAACGCCACCCGTTCCACGCCTTTTATCATTTTGATGGTTGCCATTATTCCCCTGACCCGTATTATTGTCGGGTCTTCTATCGGGACCACCGCAGCCATTGTGCCCCTGACCATTTCCTGCACTCCGTTTATTTCCCGGATTATTGAGTCCTCCCTTTTGGAAGTGGACCACGGGGTTATTGAAGCAGCCCTGTCTGTAGGGGCCTCTCCCCTGCAAATCATCTGGAAGGTGCTGCTGCCGGAAGCCATGCACTCCATCGTGCTGGGGATTACCCTGGCCATCATCAGCCTGATCGGCAGCTCGGCTATGGCCGGCGCCCTGGGCGGCGGCGGTCTGGGGGACCTGGCCATCCGCTACGGGTATCAGCGGTTCCAGGCCGACACCATGCTGGCCACGGTTATCGTGCTGATTGCCCTGGTGCAGTTGGTGCAGTCCTGCGGCAACCGGTTCTCCAGCAAGCTGAACAAGAATAAAATTAAATAAGGATTGTAAGTAGGGATTTTTGGTGCACCAGCTGCGGCTGGTGCATTTTTTTGTGTTCCCCCTGCTCCCTTTTGGCAGCGATAAATCCCAGGAATTTTCTTGCAATTCTATGCTATAATAAAAATACACCTTATTCACATTTGAGGAGGCGAGACTTATGAAGAAATTCTTTTTGGTGCTGATGCTGCTGTGCTCGTTTGCAGTGCCGGGCTTTGCCAATTCCTTTGACCAGCAGCCCCAGCGCTTTGTCTGCGTGGATACGTCCCAAAAGGGCAGACGGTATGTGGACCTGGATTCGGTACAGGTGGTCCAGTACGCTCCCCCGGCCTACCAGCTTTCGGTGGTCACCTACACTTTGGACTATGTAAACCACAGCGGCTTCCAATACACCCAGCTGTACACCTACAATTACAAGGACCAGACCATGAAGCTGACCTTCAAGGCTGCCCTGCCCTGCGATGAGGAAGGCAAACTGTTAAACCAGGCCCCTGGCAAGGTGGACGGCACGGCCCTGGACATTCTGCCCTACAGTCAGGGCTACTACGTGGGAAACCTGATTTTCCACAAAGCCTACAATATGTATTTCAGCAAGAATTTCCCCGGAGCGTAAGGCCGGGACAAAGCGTTTTGCCAAATCTCTTGGTAAAACGCTTTTTTTCATGCTATACTAGGTTTTGACCATAATGAAAGGAGCGCAAACCCTTGGCGCTATTCCATAGAAAACGGCCTACCCGGCCCCAGCCCGTTGCTTTTGGGCAGGCCCGGCGGAAGCCTCCCAAGAAAAATCATTCCACCCTGTATTTTCTGCTGCTGACGGCCCTGGTGATTCTGGGGGTCATGGCCTACAACTACCGGGCGGACATCAAGATGCACATTATGCACTACAAGCCCCAGCCGGTGAAGACGGTAACCATTGCCAACACCAATCTGAACCTCCAGGAAATCAACACGCCGGAGCTGACCAGCTACGATGTGGACAAGATTCTCAGCTTCCACTACCGGGACGAGGTATTCTACCTGGCCCTGCGCAGCCAGGACGGGGAAAGCACCCATATTGACGCCTTTGACGTGAAAAACGGCAGCTTGTTCGCCCACCGTTCCTTCGGGGAAGACGGGGTGTTCACCATCCACGAAAAGATGATTCTCAGCGTCAACGTGGGCAGCAAAGGGGAAGTCTACTACGTGCGCAATGGCATCCATACCCTGAAGGACGGCAACGACATCATCAGCCTGAAGGGCAGCACCACTGCCACCCGGGTGGCCCTGCTCCCCGGAGACCAGCAGGCCTACCTGTACGGCAACGACAACTTTACCCTGGCGGATATCCATGACGGGTCCTTTGACAACAACCACCCGGCCTTCCTCCACAACCGGGCGAAGCCCTTTGCCGGGGGCCTGACCCTGGTGCGGATTGCCCCGGACGGCACGGTGTTTGGGGGCGGCCGGATCAAGACCAACGACTTTAATATCGTGGCCTCCTTCTCCCCCCAGGGCAAGCAGCTGCAAACCTACGGCAGCTACATCCAGACGGACAAGGATTCCATCTACAACCTGGTGGACCTGGCGGTACTGGACCATTACGTGGTGGTCATTGACGGCTTCACACTGAAGATTTGGAACCGTGACGGCCATTATTTGGGGGCGTTCAACAGTTCCAAGCTGCTGGATAACAACCTGAACTGCGCCAAGCTTACTGCCATGGACAGCAAAACCCTGGGTATCCTGGCCTACGTACGGAATCCCCAGACCAAGCTGATTGATATCAAGCTGTTTACTTTGCAGTTTCCCAATTGAAGAAGCGCTGAAAAGCGGTGTGAAAAAGCCTTGCGGACGCAAAAACGTCGGCAAGGCTTTTTGTGTGGGGACGGCTGGGTTGTGGGCTCTCGGGGTCTGCTTGGCTGTGAACCCCAGCCTTCACTCCCCACTCTCCTTTTTCCCAATAAAGGAATTTTCTCTCCTTTGTTGAATACCATAAGCATACGACTTTCGCTGGCTCCTCTGTTTTAGGCTGCTGGCGCTCTCTAGGCTACGCAAGTGCTCCCAAGTAAAGGAGGTTTTTCATGCGCAAATTTTTAGCGATTTTGTTCCTACTCTGTACCGTGAGTCTGGGGTTTGTTCCCCTGCCGGTTTGTTCTGCTGCCGGGGCTGCTGCGCCGGAATTGGTGCAGCTGACGGATATGTCTTTTCCTGAGTTTTTTCAGCTGCTAGAGGCTCACAGTGCGGCAAAGGGTACGGGGCTTACATTTGACAAACCGCCTGCTGAGCCCATTCCGGGGAAGCTGTACGACGCCTATGTTTTTGGGGCTGTGCGGAAGGGAGTTCCCGGCCAGCACGGGGTCTTCATCACAGCCTATGCCAACAAGGCCGGGTATGTTTCCAAGGTGGCCCTTGCGGTCCCTGTCAGCAATGGGGAAGCGCTTCAGGACGCCTACGCTGCGGAATATGCCCTATTGGGCGTAGTGGGTATCGAAGACACCAAGGCCAAGAGGCTCATGGGGTACCTGAAGGCCCGCCGGGTGCCCTTTGAGGTGGCGGTCTGGAACCATTGGGCGCAGCGCAACCTGGTCATTTCCCACGGTCCCGCGTCCATCTCGGACAAGGTATTTTATATTCGCCTGACGGCCTACGATAAAACTTTTCCGTCAGAAAACCGCTGACCACCAGTCTTCTTAACGCAAAAATGCCTTGTGAACGCAATTACCGCTCACAAGGCATTTTTTTCAGGCTGGCTATTTCCAGCCCACGCGGCCCCGCTCACCAGGAGGGGGGTCTTCTTGTTTTTTCAGGCACGATCGGTCAGTCATGACGCGGCGCTTTCGGAGTCAGGTTCCAGCAGACAATCTGCATAACGCAGACGACCACCGCAATGGCTCCCATGCCCAGCCAAAAAATCGGTTCAATATGCAGCATGGCGCTCCCCTCCCTTCTTCCAGGCTGTCTATAGGCTAAGCACTACAGCAGGGTGCCGTAATGCCGGATATACGCTTTCTTTACGCTGGTGGCCAGCAGCATATAGGCAATGACCACCAGGGCCAGGAAGTAGAAGTACTTTCCCGGCAGGGGCACGAAACCCAGGTCCCGGGCGATTCCCGTAAAGGGCAGAGCCGTCAGCACGGCAATGTCGGCGCAGGTGAGCGTGGTCAGGGTAGCCGACGCATGACTTTGCAGGAAGGGAATCTTGGGGGTGCGGATCATGTGGATAACCAGGGTCTGGGTCCACATGGATTCCACAAACCAGCCGGCCTGGAACATGGCTTCGTAGGCGTCCCGGACGGTGAGGCCGGCCATGGGGCCGGAGGTAAGCATCGCCGTAGTGGGAATCTGGTTGTAGGTCAGGCCGCCGGACACAAACTGGGGACAAATCACAAAGTACAGCACCAGATAGGTAATCCAGTCGAACACCGAACTGGTGGGCCCCATCCAGATCATGAAGCTGCCAATGGTGGAAGCGTCCCAGTTCCGGGGCACCTTGAGGAATTCCTCGTCCACGTTGTCCCAGGGAATGGCGATGCAGGAGATTTCGTACACCAGGTTCAAGATGATTAATTGCAGACTCATCATGGGCAGGAAGGGCAAAAGGGCACTGGCTGCCAGGACGGAGAACATGTTCCCGAAGTTGGAGGAGGCGGTCATCTTGATGTACTTGATCATGTTGGCGTAGGTCTTCCGGCCTTCCACAATCCCCTGCTCCAGCACCATAAGGCTCTTTTCCAGCAGGATGATGTCGGCGGATTCCTTGGCAATATCCACGGCGCTGTCCACGGAAATGCCAATATCGGCAATCTTCAGAGCCGGGGCGTCGTTGATGCCGTCCCCCATAAAGCCCACGGTATGACCGGCGGCCTGGAGGGCTTCCACTACCCGGGCTTTCTGGTCCGGGGACAGTTTGGCAAAGACGGTGGTGGTTTCGGCTTCCTTCTGGAGGGTGGCGTCGTCCATGTGTTCCAGGTCACTGCCCAGGAGGATGTGGTCCACCGGCAGGCCCACCTGGCGGCAGATGCACCGGGTGGTCTTTTCGTTATCCCCGGTGAGCACCTTGGTGGAAACCCCGTGGTCCTTCAGGGCCTTGATGGCGGCCATGGCGGTATCCTTAGGCGGATCCAGGAAGGCCAGGTAGCCCATGAAGATCATGTCCGTTTCGTCCTTGGCCCCAAAGGCGCCTACCGGAGAGGGGTCGTTCTTCCGGGCCAGGCCGATAACCCGCATGCCTTCGTCGTTGAGCCGGTCAGCCACGGCCAGGATGGTTTTGCGCAATTCGTCGGTCATGGGCACGTCTTCCGCGCCCTGCTCGGTATATTTGCAGATGGAAAGCATTTCTTCCACGGCCCCTTTGGTAATCATCCGGGTGCTGTGGTCGTGGCCCATTACCAGCACCGACAGGCGCCGGCGGGAGAAGTCAAAGGGAATCTCGTCCACCTTGGTGTAGGTTTCGGACAGGTCCTGGAGCTTGGGGTCTTCGGTTTCTTCCCGCTCCGTCCGGGCGATGATGGCCCGGTCCATAAAGTTCTTGTAGCCGGTCTGGAAGTAGCTGTTCAGGTACGCATAACGCAGCACCCGCTGGCTGGGCTTGCCAAAGGCATCCAGGTGGTATTCCAGGGCTACCCGGTCCTGGGTCAGGGTCCCTGTCTTATCCGTACACAGCACGTCCATGGCTCCAAAGCTCTGGATGGAGTTCAGGCTTTTCACCACGGTCTTTTTCTCGCTCATGGAAACGGCGCCCTTGGCCAGGCAGGTGGTAACAATCATGGGCAGCATTTCCGGGGTCAGGCCCACGGCTACGGAAATCCCAAACAGGAAGGCGTTGAGCCAGTCCCCTTTGGTCAGGCCGTTGACTACAAAGACGATGGGCACCATGGCCATCATAAAGCGGATCAGAATCCAGGATACGGCGTTGACGCCCTTGGTAAAGTTGGTTTCCGGAGCTTCCTGGGCCATGGAGCTGGCCAGACTGCCAAACAGGGTGTGGTCCCCGCTGCGGAGCACCAGGCCGGTGGCAGAACCGCTGATGACGTTGGTGCCCATAAAGGCTAGGTTGCTGAGCTCGGTCACGGCTTTGTCAGAAGTGGCAGCCACTGCCGGCACCTTTTCCTGGGGCGCGCTTTCCCCGGTAAGGGAGGCCTGGCTGACGAACAGGTCCTTGGCTTCCAAAATTCTCAGGTCCGCAGGAACCATGTCCCCGGCGGACAGGAATACCAGGTCCCCTACCACCACGTCTTCCAGGGGGATTTCCGTCTGGCCCTCCGGCTGGCGGATGACCGTGCAGGTGGTGGTAATCAGTTCCAGGAGCTTGGCGGCGGCGTCCCCGCTGCGGGTTTCCTGGATAAAGCGCAGGGACCCGGACAGGAGCACCAGCACGGTAATGATGATAACGGTGGCCGGGTTGTAGTCGTCCAGCCGGTTCTGCATGAGAGGCAGTATAATATCGGTGACCGCCGATACCCCGGCCAGCACAAACAGGATTACCGTAAAGGGGTTGATAAAGGCTTCGGCCAGGCGCACCCCCACGGACTTTTTCTTTTCCTGGGTAACCTTGTTTTCTCCATAGGTTTCCCGGTTCTTTTCCACCTGGTCGGCGGTGAGGCCCTGGGCTGAGCTTCCCAACTGCTGGAGCAGGGCTTCTGCGGTCAGGGCTGCTTCCTTTTGCAGGGCAGCCTGGGTAGCAGCAGCGGCTGCCTGATTTTTCTTTTCCATAGTGTTCTTGTTCATGGTGCACCTCCTTGTCAATACAATAAAAAAGCCGTCCGGGAAAACCCGAACGGCGAAAACACAGAAAAACGATTTAACTCTGCCGCCGTACGAGCTTTAACTCTGCAGGGCGGTGTAACTGCATTATGCTGCACCTTCGATTTGATGCAGCCTGTTCAGACCTACGCGGGATGTCTCCATCCTGTTGCGGCAGCAGCCCATATCCCTGTAGTAGCCTTACCTACCGGAGCTATTCAATTGCATACTTAGTATAGTCATTTTGGCGTGGACTGTCAAATGGTTTTATTTTATGGTGGAATCGGTGTTTAATACCAGGTTTTGCTTGGGAATTTCCCGGAAAAACGCCCGAATCCAGGCTACAGCAAGAATAAAGGACAGCACGTCCGATATAGCCTGACACCATACCAGTCCACCCAGGCCGAACAGCCGGGGCAGCACCAAAAGGGGTGGAATCAGGAAGACCCCGCTGCGGCCGGCCGCCACCATCATGGCGCCCAGGGTATGCCTGGTGGTCTGGAGGGTCATATTGGTCATGACCACCAGGGCCGACAGGGGGAAGGTCAGGCACTGGGCCCGCAGGGCCCAAATACCGGTGGTGATTACCGCTGGGTCATCCCGGAACAGCACCATGATTTCCCGGGCAAAGATGGCCCCTACAATGGAAACCACAATGCCAAAACAGGTGGTGAACTCCAGGGCAAAGGTAAAGCCCTTCCGCAGCCGGGCAAATTTCCGAGCCCCATAGCTGAAGCCGCACACGGGCTGGAAGCCCTGGCCAAAGCCGATGATCACGGCGGCAGCAAAGAAGTTCAGCCGGGTCACAATGGACATGGCGGCAATGGCGGCGTCCCCAAAGGCGCCGGCGGCCACGTTCAGGAAAATGGTGGCAGCGCTGGTGGTACCCTGCCGCACCAGGGAAGGTGCGCCCCCGGCGGCGATTTCCTGGAAAAGCCGCCGAGAAGGATGGATATCCTTCAGCCGGATGGGAATGTTGCCCCCGGTCCGGGTCATCTTAAACAGGATGCAGAAGCTGACAAACTGGCTGAGGATGGTGGCGTAGGCCGCCCCGGCCACCCCCAGGTGGAATTTGAAGATAAAGATTGGGTCCAGGAACACGTTCAGAAAGCCCCCGGCGGTAATGCCTACCATGGCAAAGGCAGCGCTGCCCTGGAACCGCAGGTGGTTGTTCATCACCAGGGAGCACATCATTATGGGCGCCCCCCACAGGATAACGCTGAGGTACGCAATGGCGTAGGGCAAAATGGTGGGTGTGGAGCCGATGGCCGTGGCAATCTGGGACACAAACAGATTCCCCACAAGGGCCACCAGGCAGCCGCAGATAAAGGCATAAAAAAAGCTGGTAGAAGCCATCACATGGGCCTTTTCCCGCTCCTTGGCCCCCAGCAGCCGGGAAATGGAGTTGCCGGAACCGATGCCGAAGAAGAAGGCAATGGCCTGGATAATGGCCATGCTGGCAAAGGTAACCCCTACCGCTGCGGTGGAACTGGTATCAATCTTACTGACAAAGTACGTATCAGCCGTATTGTAAAAGCTGGTACAAAGCATACTGACGATGGAAGGAAGGGCCAGGGAAGCAATGAGCTTGCGTACCGGCGTTTCCAGCATCTTGTGGAGTTTCGCATTCTCTTTTTCTTTACGCGTTGAACTGTCCGTAGAAATCCCGCCTCACATATATATTGTATAAAAAATCACATTTTTGCTTTCTTATTATAGCATGGATACATAGCAGTTTACTATAAATATAGAGGCAGTTAATATTATTTTTTCTCTACGGAAAACTGTTGTCAGATTCTTCCGAGTCCTCTTGGAAAAGTGTCAAAGTCTTTACAAAGCATCGGTCCGGGCGTATACTCATTAAAGGCTGCGGATTGTCCTGCCGCAGGAAGTGCTTCCTGCAAAAGGTATCCCCTGGCCGCCCAAGCCCTGCTCTCACATCAAAAGTTTCTTGCGATGGAAGATGCCACGTTTTTCGCATAGTCTTTTTGCGCCGCATCTGTCCCAGGTGCGGCTTTTTTTATGATACAAGGAGGTTCCCATGGAAACCCGTGTGGCCATTATCGGCATTATTGTAGAAAATCCGGATTCCATCCAGGCGCTGAACCAACTGCTCCATCAGTTCAGCCCCTATATTATCGGCCGGATGGGCATTCCCTACCACGCCCGGAACATGAACATCATCAGCGTAGTGGTGGACGCGCCCCAGGACGCAATCAGCACCCTGTCCGGCCGGATTGGCAAACTAGACGGAGTATCCGCTAAAACCGCCTATGCCAAGGCGGAAAAGAAATGAAGAAGGCAATTTCCTACCTGCTGCCTTTTTTGGTGGTACTGGCCCTGTGGCAGCTGGTGACCCAGCTGGGTCTGTGGAGCAGCTACATTCTCCCCTCTCCGGAGCGGGTATGCGCCACGGCCCAGAAACTGCTCCAATCCGGGGAGCTGGCAAAGCATACGGCCATCAGCCTGCGCCGAATTCTTTTGGGCTTTGTCTGCGCCTTTGGGCTGTCCTGCCTGTTTAGTGCGGTAGGGCTGCTTTTCCCCCGGCTCCGGGCGGCCTACAGCGGGCTTTTGGAAGTGTTTCGCCATGTACCCCCTCTATCCCTGATTCCGCTCCTGATTCTCTGGTTTGGCATCGGGGAGGTGCCCAAGGCCATCGTCATTATCCTGGCGTCTTTTTTCCCCATCTATCTGAATATGGATGACGGGTTCCGGCGCTGCGACCCCAAGCTGTTAGAGGTAGGCCGGATTTTGGGCATGAACCGCTGGACCCAGCTGCGGAAAATCCGTCTGCCGGCTGCTCTGCCGGGGATTCTCACAGGCATGAAAGTGGGCATGGGTTACAGTCTCCGGGCCATTATCGGGGCGGAAATGATTGCCGCCGACAGCGGGCTGGGGTATCTGATTCTGGACGCCCAAGCCATGAGCCGCAGCGACAAGGTCATTATCGGCATTCTCACCATTGGAGCCCTGGGGCTGGTGCTGGACGGGGCCTTTACCCTGCTGACCTGGCTCTGCCTGCCCTGGGAAAGGAGGCGCCTATGAAACCGCTGGTCATTAAAAATTTGACCAAAGCCTTTGGGTCCAAGACGGTCCTAAGGGACCTGACGCTGACCCTTGACCCCAGCGCCTGTACGGTGCTTTTGGGGAAAAGCGGCTGCGGGAAGACCACCTTTCTGCGGCTCCTGGCAGGGTTGGAGCGCCCCACCTCCGGCCAAATTACCCTGCCGGAAGGGCTGAAGCTGGGCATGATGTTCCAGGAGGCCCGGCTGATGCCCTGGCTCACCTGCCGGGAAAACATCGCCCTGGGGCTCCCAAAAGGGGAAAAGCCCGGCCAGGTGGACCAGCTGCTGAAGCTGACGGGGCTCACGGAAGCCGCTAAGCTCTACCCCAGCGAATTATCCGGGGGCATGCAGCAGCGCACGGCCCTGGCCCGGACCCTGGCCCTACAGGCCGACCTGATTCTCATGGACGAGCCCTTTGCCGCCCTGGACTATTTCACCCGGGGCCAGCTCCAGCTGGAGCTCCTGCGGATGCAGCGGCAGCTGGGGATCGGCTACGTGCTGGTCACCCACAACGTGGACGAGGCCCTGCTCTTGGGGGACCGGATCCTGGTGCTCCAGGACGGGTGCCTGGCCCACGAAGAAACCTTCCCCCGGCAGGAAGCCCCCCGGGACCTGCTCTCGCCTGCTTTTATTGAGGCCAAACGCAGCATTTTGGCTGCTTTCGCATAAATTTCTACTTTAGAAAGGATTTGATTCACTTGAAGAAACTCCATTCCCTGTTTCTCGCCGTTTGCTGTCTGGCTGCGGCAGCACTTCTGGGCGGCTGCGGCAGCAGCACCACCAGCCAAAAGCCCTCAGCCCCCTCTGTGGACAAAGTCAGCATTACCTATGTACAGGCTCCCCTGAACGTGCCTTCCATTGTGGAAAAGGCCCAGCAGAGCTTTGAAAAGAAATTCAAGGAAAAAGGCATCACCGCCTCCTACTCCACCATTACTTCCGGGGCTGACCAAACTGCTGCCCTGGCTTCCGGGGACATTCAGTTCCTGAACTGTGTAGGCGGCTCCTCCGTCCTGCTGTCCGCTGCCAACGGCAACGACATCAAGATTATCAGCCTATACTCCCAGGCTCCCAAAGCCTTCAAGCTGTTCAGCAAGGACGGCTCCATCAAGACCGCTGCTGACCTGAAAGGCAAAACCATTGCCGGACCTAAGGGCACCATCCTTCACGAACTGCTGGCAGCCTACCTGCAAAAGGCCGGGCTCACCATGAATGATGTGAAATTCGTTTCCATGGGCCTGCCCGCTGCCCACTCCGCCCTGGAAAACGGCAGCGCTGACTGCGCCCTGCTGGCTGGCCCTCTGGCCTACAACGCCGAAAAAGAAGGCCTGAACGTGGTTACCACCGGCGACGGTCTGGTTTCCGGCCTGACCGTTACTGCCGTCAGCGGCAAGTTCTACAAGGACCACAAGGACCTGGTAGACACCTTCCTGGCCGTCCAGAAAGAAACCCTGGACTTCATGAAGAAGAACCCTGACGAAGCCCTGTCCCTGACAGCCAAAGCCACGGACCTGAGCCCCGAAGCCGTCAAGGAAATGTTCCCTCTGTATGACTTCAGCATGACCATCACTCCTGAAGCCAAGGAATCCCTGAAAAAGACCCAGGACTTCCTGGTACAATCCGGCATGATGGAGAAGAAAGTCGATGTGGACGCGCTGTTCGTGCAGTAAGCGTTTAAAATAAAAATAAGGAATGGAAAACAATTGTTTTCCATTCCTTATTTTTTTGCATTTTTAGCGATTTTACTCAGCGCGGTTCAACCAGCAATTTGATTGCCGTTCTTTCTTCCCCATCAATATTAATGTCGATGAAAGCGGGAACACACACCAGGTCCATGCCGTGGGGAGCCACAAAGCCACGGGCAATGGCCACTGCTTTAACAGCTTGGTTCAGGGCACCAGCACCGATGGCTTGGATTTCTGCTTTGCCATTTTCCCGCAGAACTCCGGCCAATGCGCCAGCTACAGAATTCGGATTTGATTTTGTAGAAACTTTTAGTACATCCATGTTGTGTATCCCCCTCGTTTTTTCAATAATGAACAATAAATTTAAAAATAAATTTATTGTTATTATAACACATTTTCCCAAAAAGCATTACATTATCTTTTATTTTGGCTATAGAAATTTCGTATTCCTTTAACAATGTTCCCCTTTTATCAGATATAACAGCAGGGCGGACAGGGATTTTGCGTCAAAAAGCTCTTCTTTCAGGACCATTTCCCGAACTTGGTCCGGGGTAAAGGTTTCCACATCCAGAAATTCGTCAGGATCCGGGTGCTGAGCCCCTTCATGCAGTCCTTTTGCTACGTACAAATGTATTACCTCATCGGTAAAGCCAGGTGTAGTGACAATAGAAGTCAGGTAAGTCCACTCGTCTGCGGTCAAACCTGTTTCTTCAGACAGTTCCCGCTTGGCACAGTCGATGATATTCTCGCAGTTTTCCAATTTTCCTGCGGGAATTTCGTACAAAACGGAGTGCACAGGGTATCTATACTGTTTCACTAAGGTAATCCGTCCGTCGGTATGCACGGGAAGTATACCTACTGCTCCAGGGTGCTTGATGGTCTCCCGGGTGGTAATCCGTCCGCTGGGCAGTTTGACCCGGTCAATATCCACGTGCAGCAGGCGTCCGTCAAACCCGCGCTCACTGGACAGCTTTTCTTCGTCCAGGCGCTGATCATGCATGATTTTCATTTTTTCTTCGGCTCCTTATTCTGTTTTTTCACGGCAGCCGCCATAGCAAGCAGCTCCCGGGCGTTTTCCCGGGCCGACTGGGATTGGTTGGTGCCGCCGGTCATTCTCATGATTTCCTGAATCCGGCCTTCCTGGTCCAGGGCTTCCACCTGGCTGGTGGTGCTGCTGCCGGCGGTGGATTTGTGAATATACAGGTGGTGGTCCGCAAAGCAGGCAATCTGGGCCAGGTGGGTAATGCACAGCACCTGGCGCTCGCCGGCAATCAGGGCCATCTTTTCGGCCATTTTCTGGGCGGTCACCCCGCCCACCCCGGTATCAATTTCGTCAAAGATCATGGTGGGAACCCCAAAATTCCGCAGCATGACGGTCTTCAGCGCCAAAGCAAACCGGGACAATTCGCCGCCGGAAGCAATCCGGGCCAGGGGCTTTACAGGCATCCCAGCATTGGCCGAGAACAGGAAAACGGCTTCGTCCTGGCCTTTCAGGCCGCAGTGGGACAGTTTGGTAAAGCCGATTTCCACCCGCCCCTGGGGCATGGCCAAATCGTGGATATGGGGCAGCAGGGCCTTGCACAGGGACTCCCCTGCCTTTTTCCGTTCCACCGTCAGGGCCTCCGCCTTCCGCTCCAGTTCCTGGCGCAGGGCATCGGCCTTTTTCCGGCAGTTCCGGATGGTGGATTCCAGGGAAAGGAGGCCCTGGTATTCGGTCTGGGCGGCTTCCTGGTAGGCCAGTACCTTTTCCAGGGAGCCCCCATATTTTTGTTTCAGGCGGTACAGCAGGTCCAGCCGTTCCTGGGCCTGGGCCAGCTGCTCCCGGTCCTCCGGGTCGCTGCTGAGCAGGTCCCCCAGGGACTGGCGCACGTCCTCCAGCACCTGCCAGGAGGAATCCATGGCCTCCCGGTAACGGCTGAGCTCCGGGGCGTATTCCAGCACCCGATCCAGGGAGCCCAGGGCAGCGTTCAGGCTGTCCAGGACGCTGCTGCTTTCTTCTTCCGAGCCGTTCAGGTAGTGATAGGCTTCCCCCACTGCTTCCAGGATTTTTTCCTGGTTCAGCAGCTTCTTCACCTGGGTCCGGAGGGTTTCGTCCTCGCCCAGCTGGATATGGGCGTCCTCAATTTCCTTGATTTCCCCCTCCAGCCGTTCCAGGTCCTCGGTCTGCCGGGAATCCTTCTTCAGCCAGCGCTGGAGCTCCTGGTCAGCCTGCTGCCACTGGCGGTAGCTGTCCTGGTAGTCCTTCAGCAGGGGCCCAATGCCCGGGTCGTAGCTGTCCAAGATGTTTAGGGCAGCGCCCGCAGCCAAAAGGGTCTGGTTTTCGTGCTGGCCATGGATATCCGCCAGCTGGGAAGCCAGCCGGGACAGTACGTGGACGGGCACCTGGCGTTCGTTGACAAAGGCCTGGCTCTTGCCCTGGGCCGTGACTTTCCGGCGCAGGAACAGCATGCCGTCCTCGGCGTCCATGTCCAGTTCTTTCAAAATAGCCTGCACCCCGGGCTGATCTTCAATATCGAAAACGGCCTGGATCCAGTAGGCATCGGCCCCCTGGCGCAAATAATCCACGGAAGCCCGGCTGCCCAGCACAATGCTGAAGGCATCAATGAGAATGGATTTGCCGGCACCGGTTTCCCCGGTAAACACATTGAAGCCCGGGGTGAAATCCACCCGCAGGTGGTCAATCAGGGCAAAATTATGTACTTCCAGTGAGGTCAGCATGGTATCAGACCTTTTTCAGCATCAGCCGTCTTTTCACGGCTTCCACATTTTCTTTGCCGTCCACAATCAAAAGGACGGTATCGTCCCCGCCTACGGTACCCAGCAGGTCCCCCCAGTTCAGGTGGTCCAGGGAATAGGCTACGGCCTGGGCCGTACCGGGCTGGGTGTGGATCACAATCAGGTTTTCCGAGGAGTTGATGGTGAGGATGTAGCGCCGGAGGGTATCCTCCAGCCGTTCCCGGGTCAGAATCTCGCCGTTGTCCGTGGGGAACCCGTACTTGTAGCGGCCATTGTCATCTGGGACCTTGATGAGCATCATGTCCTTGATGTCCCGGGACACGGTGGCCTGGGTCACGTTAAAGCCGGCGTCCCGCAGAGCCTCGGCCAGGTCCGTTTGGGTTTCAATATGCTGGGTAGCGATAATGTTTTTAATGGCTTCTTGTCTTGATAGTTTCATGGTCTGGAAACCTCCTACTTGATGGTTTGTCCCTCGTTCTTCAGCATCCGTTCCTGCCAGGTTTCGTAGTAGGACAAGGGGCTGGTCCGGATAAAACGGGCATCAAAGGGACATTTTTCAATGACAGCCTTCTGGTTGGGCTCCAGGTGGCTGACCGTCATGCCGTCTGCGGAAATCAAGATGGTTTCGTAGGGCGGCCGGGGTTCAATTTCAATGGGATCCTTGATGGGAATCACCAGGGGTCTGGCATGGAGGGCGTGAGGGCAGATGGGTGTCAAAATGGCTACCTTCAGGCTGGGATGGACCACCGGGCCCCCTGCGGACAGGGAATAGGCCGTGGAGCCAGTAGCGGTGGCCACGATTAGGCCGTCGGAAGGCGCATTGGCGGTAGGTTCTCCGCCGATTTTTACCCCCAGCCGGGTGAGCCGGGAACGGTCGGCGCTTTCCAGCACCATATCGTTCAGGCAGTGGGCCTTGGTCACCAGGTGCTTGCCTTCCCACACGGTGACCTGGAGCATGGAGCGCTTTTCAATGGTATAGCGCCGGTCCCGCACCTTCAAAAGGCAAGGGTACAGGTCCGCCAGCTCCCCTTCGGTCAAAAAGCCCAGTTTTCCCAGATTAATGCCCAAAAGGGGAATATTGAGCGGCGTCACGTGCCGGGCGGCCCGAAGAATGGTTCCATCGCCGCCCAGGGTCAGGGCCACGTCCAGCTTGCTTAGGCTGGCCGGGTCGTCCTGGTCATAGCCGGGCACCCCGAAGGAGTCCGCAATTTCCTGGGGAAAAATCACCTGAATCTGGTTTTTCCGGCAGAACTCCACCAATTTGGGCAATATATCCCGTACTTTTTCTTTGGGTAAATTGGGAAAAACACCAATCTGCATCTCGTCCATAGTTTTACCCCCTCATTTTTCCAGGGTGTCATGGGACGCTGCAACCACGGCCTGAATCCGGTCTTCCGTAACAGCATCTTCCCCCTGTTTTCCTGCATATAATAGATATTCTATATTGCCTTCCGGTCCCCGGATGGGTGAAAAATCCAGGCCCAAAGGCACAAACCCGATTTCCCGGGCGGTGGCCAGCACCTTTTCGATGACCTCCAAGTGGACGGCCCGGTCCCGGACCACCCCTTTCTTGCCCACCTTCTCCCGGCCAGCTTCAAACTGGGGTTTGATCAGGGCAATGAGAAAGCCATCGTCTTTTAAAATTTTATAGGCACTGGGCAGTACCTTGTCCAGGGAGATAAAGGCCACATCTATGGTAATGCCGTCCACCTTTTCTCCCAGGGAATCTTCTTCCAAAAAGCGGACATTGGTCCGTTCCAGATTGACCACCCGGGGGTCCTGGCGCAGTTTCCAGGCCAATTGGCCGTAGCCCACGTCAATGGCAAATACCTTCCGGGCGCCGTTTTGCAGGGCGCAGTCTGTAAACCCCCCAGTGGAAGCTCCCAGGTCTGCGATAACCTTGTCCGTCAAATCGATGGGAAATACTTCCAGGGACTTGGCCAGCTTGTAGCCGCCCCGGCTTACATAGGGCATTTTCTTGCCCAAAAGGGTAATCTTCACATCTGGCTTTACCATGGTTCCCGGCTTGTCCACCTTTTGGTCGTCGACCAGGACCTCGCCGGCCATGATTACGGCCTGGGCCTTGCTGCGGGTTTCAAAATACCCTTCCCGGGTCAAAAATACATCCAGTCGTTCTTTACTCATTGCTTCTCTTTCTCTTTTCTCAGATTTGCCCAGGCTTCTGTCAGGGTTTGGGTAACGCCTTGAACATCCAGGCCCAAATCCCGGAGCAGCAGGTCCCGTTTGCCATGGGTGACAAAAACGTCGGGAATCCCCAGGTTCAGCACCTGGCAGCGCTTCAGCAGCTGCTGCCGGTTCAGCAGGTCCAGGACTCCGGCGCCAAAGCCGCCCCGGAGGGCATTTTCTTCCAGGGTAACCAGAAGGGGTACCCGCTGGGCTGCTTTCACCAGTGCTTCCTGGTCCAGGGGCTTCACAAACCGGGCGTTCACCACCCCGGCGGAAATGCCCTGCTTGGCCAGTTCTGCTGCGGCCTCCCGGGCAGTTTCCACCATGGTGCCCACGGCCCAGATATCCAGATCCGTACCTTCTGCCAGCCGCTCACTTTTGCCAAGGGGCAGGGTGTGCAGGGGTTCCGAAATATCCACCCCCAGCCCGGCGCCCCTGGGATACCGGAGCATCACCGGGGTTTTCATGGCCGCGGCGGTTTTCACCATATGCCGCAGTTCGTTTTCGTCCTTGGGTACCATCACCGTAAAGTTGGGCAGCAGGGACACAAAGGAAAGGTCGTAGTTGCCGTGGTGGGTGGCGCCGTCGTCCCCTACCAGTCCCGCCCGGTCCAGGCATAGGATAAAGGGCAGGTTCTGCATGGCCACATCGTGGAGCAGCTGGTCAAAGGCCCGCTGGGCAAAGGTGGAGTACAGAGCGGTTACCGGGTGGTAGCCATTGGCCGCCAGCCCTGCTGCCATGGTGACGGCGTGCTGCTCGGCAATGCCCACGTCAAAGAACCGGTCCGGGTAGTACTTGCCAAACACGTCCAGGCCCGTGCCTTCCGGCATGGCCGCCGTAATGGCCACCAGCTTCTTGTCCTTTTCCCCCAGCTCCACCAGGGTGTTGCTGAAGGCTTTGGTATAGGTAATGGGGGTGCCCGCCTTGGCGATTTTCTTGCCGGTGGCAATGTCAAAGGGGCCGGTGCCGTGGAACCGGTTGGGTTCCTGCTCCGCCGGTTTGTACCCTTTTCCTTTGGTGGTAATTACATGGATGAGCACCGGTTCATCCAGATTTTTGGCTTTTTCAAGGGTTTCTGTCAGGGCTGCCAGGTCGTGGCCGTCCACCGGACCCAGGTACTTGAAGCCCAGGTCCTCAAACAGCATACCGGGCACAAAAAAGTATTTGAAACTGTCCTTCAGCCGGGCTGCCAGCCGGGCCACCGAATCCCCGATGGAGGGTATGCTTTTCAGCACCCCTTCGATGTCTTCTTTCACTCGGGAATATTTGGGGTCCGTGCGCAGCTCGATAAGATAGGTGGACAGCGCCCCTACGTTTTTGGAAATGGACATTTCGTTGTCATTTAAGATGACAATCAGCTTTTTGTGCATATCCCCTACATTGTTCAGCCCTTCCATGGCTTCGCCGCCGGTAAGGGCGCCGTCGCCAATGACGGCAATCACGTTGTAGTCGTCCCCTGCCAGATCCCTGGCACAGGCAATCCCCAGAGCCGCCGAAATGGAGGTGCTGGAGTGGCCGGTGCCAAAGCAGTCATATTCGCTCTCCGTGCGCTTGGGAAAGCCGCAGAGGCCCCCGTACTGGCGCAGGGTGGAAAACGCGTCCTGACGCCCGGTGAGAATCTTGTGGACGTAGGATTGGTGGCCTACGTCCCAGACAAGCTTGTCCCGGGGCATGGAAAACACCCGGTGCAGGGCTACGGTAAGCTCCACCACCCCCAGGTTGGGGGCCAGATGGCCGCCGTTTTTGGAGGTCACCTGGATCAGCAGGTCACGGATTTCCTGGCACAGCTGGGGTAGTTTGTTCACAGGTACTTTTTTTAGGTCTGACGGTGTGTGAATGGTTTCTAGTAAGCTCATTAACACCTGTCCTCTCTCACTTACTTCTTGCGATTGTATAGATACCGGGTGATTTCTAACAGTACTTCGGCCTTTTCCCCGTAGGGAGCCAGTACTGCTTCGGCTTCGCGCAGGGTTTCTGCAGCCATTTCCCGGGCTTTTTCTAAGGAATACAAGGATACGTAGGTGGATTTATGCAGCTTCTCATCGGAGCCCTTGGGCTTGCCCATAACGGCTGCGTCCCCTACCACATCCAGGATATCGTCGGTAATCTGGAAGGCCAGGCCAAAGAGTTTGGCAAAATGGGTCAGGTCTTCCAGGGTCTTGGCATCAGCTCCGGCCAGCAGGGCCCCGCCCCGGACCGCTGCCACAAACAGGGCACCGGTTTTGGCTTCATGGAGCTGTTTCATTTCGGCGGCGGACAGGTGCTTGTCTTCGGAGGTAATATCCAAAGCTTGCCCCCCTACCATGCCTACAGGGCCAGCGCAGTGGGCCACCAGCCGGACAACTTTCAAAAGGACCGCAGGGTCTACGCCTGGCTGTTCCAGCATGACTTCAAAGGCCTGGGTCAAAAGGCCGTCCCCGGCCAGCAGCGCCATGGCGTCCCCGTACACCTTGTGGTTGGTGAGCCGGCCCCGGCGGTAGTCGTCGTTGTCCATGGAGGGCAGGTCATCGTGGATCAGGGAATAGGTATGAATCATTTCCAGGGCGGAGGCCACCGGCAAAAACTTGGTGCCGTCGGCGCCTGCTGCATCGGCCGCTGCCATCATCAAAATAGGCCGCAGCCGCTTGCCGCCTGCTTCCACGGAATATTCCATGGCTTCATCTACCGGGGAGATGCTCCCCTGGCCCAGACGCTGGTGCAGGTAGTCCCCTACCAGTTTGCCCCGCTCTGCCAAATAACTTTTCAGTTCCATTATTCTTTCTCCTCCGGGAAAAGGGCTAAGGAAAAGTCGTCCTTGCCGTCTTCCACGATTTTCTTCACATCCTGCTGGGCCTGCTGCAGCTGGCCTGCACACTGCTTGCTGAGCCCCATGCCTTCCTTGAACAGGGCCAGGGTTTCTTCCAGGGGCAGTTCGCCGCTTTCCAGTTGTTCTACAATGGTTTCCAGCCGTTTCAGTCCCTCTTCAAAGGACGGGGTTTCTGCTTTTTTTCTCACCATGGTTTATTGTCCTTCCTTTTTCTCCTGTATCTCCTGAGCCGTGGATACCACGGTACCATCTGCCACATGGGTAACCAGCCGGCTGCCCGGCTCTACCTGGGAGATGGACCGGATAACCTGGCCCTTGTCAGTTTCAGTTAACGAGTAGCCCCGCTGGAGCACCGCATAAGGGCTCAGGGCTTCCAGCTTGGAACTTACCACTTCCCACCGGTGCTGCCGGATTTCCAGGGCTTGTTTGGCCGAAGCCTGGAGCCGCTGGAGCAGCATATCAAGCTGCTGGCTCTGGTCTTCCCACAGCCGCTCCGGTTCCCGCAAGGTCCAGGAGCTTTGCAGCCGTTCCAGCTGCCGGCTTTTGTTTTCCCACAGCCGTTCCGGCCGGGTAAACACCCAGGAAGCAGCGGCCCGTTCCAGCCGCTCCTGCTGGTCTTTCAGCAGTCCCTCCGGATGGCGCAGCACCCGGGACTGGGCAGCCCGCAGAAATCTGTTTTCCCACTGGTCCAGGGCACTGGTGACCTGGCGTTCCAGACGTCTGGTCAGGTTCTGGAGCTTTTCCCGGTCCCCGGTGCGTTCCGGCACCGCCAGCTCTGCTGCTGCAGACGGGGTGGGCGCCCTAAGGTCCGCGGCAAAGTCACTGAGGGTAAAGTCAATTTCGTGGCCCACTGCGGAAACCACAGGAATCTGGGAGGCCGCAATGGCCCGGACCACCCGCTCGTCGTTAAAGGCCCACAGGTCTTCCATGGACCCGCCGCCCCGGCCCACAATCAATACGTCGGCCAGTTTGTGCCGGTTCATGAAGCGGATGCCCCGGACAATTTCTTCGGGGGCTTCCGTACCCTGGACCTTTACCGGGTAAAGCCGGATTTTGACCCCCGGGTCCCGGCGGCCGGCTACGTTGATAATATCCCGGACCGCTGCTCCAGCAGAGGAGGTAATGACCCCCACCACTTCCGGATGGGCCGGCAGGGGGCGCTTTTTCTCCGGGTCAAACAGACCTTCGGCGGAAAGCTTCTGCTTTAATTCCTCAAAGGCTGCCATCAGATTGCCAGCCCCCAGGGGCATCAGCATATCTACGTAAAATTGGTAGACCCCGTCCCGTTCGTATAGGTCAATGCGGCCAACGCCCATGACCTGATCCCCGTTTTTGGGCAGGGCCTTCAGACGCCGGGCAGCCCCGGCAAACATCACGGCCTTTAAAAGGCCCCGGTCGTCTTTTAAATTGAAATAACAGTGGCCGGAAGGATACTGGCGGAAGTTGGACACTTCCCCCTGAATCTGGAGATTGGCAAATTCCGGTTCCTCATGGATCAGACCTTTGACAATCTTGTTGACTTCCGTAACTGTATAGATTTTGCCAAAAATCATGGCTTCCGTCCCTCCTTTTGGGCCGTATACCAAGCGGTGCCCACGGCACCGTCCACACTATAGCGGGGCTCCGGCGCCCACAGCTGGCAGCCTTGTTTGGTCAAGGCGCTGCCCACCTGCCGGCGGATTTCCCCGTTGGCGCTGACCCCGCCGGCCAGAAGTACCTTGGTTACGTTGTACTTCCCGCACAAATAGCCCAGCACCTTGCCAAGGCCCTGGCCAATGGCCGTTTCCACTCCCAGGGCCAGCTCCGCCGGGTCTGCCCCCTGCTGGGCAGCCCTAAGGGCCTTGGTGCAGGGACCGGACAGGCTCAGCTGGGACTCCTTGGTCCAAACGGGCAGCGGATAGGCCTTAGCCGCCGTTTCGGCCAGCTTTTCCAGGGCAGCACCGGCGGGAAAGGCAAGGCCCAGGGCCACCCCCACCCGGTCAATGAACTGACCGGCGTGCAGGTCAATGCTGGTGCCCTCCGGGGTCAGCCGCACTTCCCCTTCCGGGGTCTTTTCGGCCAGGAGCATATCCGTGGTTCCCCCGGAAATATGCACCAGCAGGAACCGTTCCGGAGCCTCCTGCCCCACGGACCACAGGCCGGCATACATATGGTTATGCTGGTGGGTAGTGGTATAAAGGGGCAGTCCCAGCAGATGGGCCAGGCTTCTGGCGGTTCCCAAGCCTGCCAGAAAGGCCGGCATATAGGATTCTTCCAGCGGCCGGGGTCTTTCCGAGACTCCGATCGCTTTAAGAGATATGCCGGCCAGATTGATTTTTTCAATTAATTCAGGAAGGTTGCGGGTATGCTGAAAGACCATTTCCGATTGGGCGAGCCCCCGTCTGCCGGGTTTTACCTTCAGCAGCCGGCGCTCATCGGCAAGCAGCTTTCCTTCCAGGCTGAGAACAGCCACAGAAGTGGTATAACAGCTGGTATCTATACCCAGCACGGCTTCCTCAGGCACCATGTTTTTTCACCAGGTGTCCCAACAGGCCGTTGATAAAGGACGGGGAATCATCTCCGCCGTAGGCTTTGGCCAGTTCCACAGCCTCGTTGATGGCCACTGCGGCCGGTACGGGCTCCGGAGCATAGAGGATTTCATAAGCGGCAATCCGCAGCAGGTTCCGGTCAATGGCGCTCATGCGCTCCACTTTCCAGTTCCCGGACAGGGATTCCAGCTCTGCATCAATGGCAGCCTGATTTTTTTCCGTGCCTTCCACCAGGGCCAGGGCATAGGCTCTGTCCTTCTTGCCTACCTTGGCAAATTCTTCTTCAGTGGCCAAGGAAGCCACGGTTTCGGCTGCGGTTTGTTCTGTCTTCTCCTGGTCAAAATCCAGGGCAAATAAACTCTTTAAGGCAATGGTACGTGCGTCTCTTCTGCTCATTTCTTTCTCTCCGGTTCTTTTCTATTCTATTTGCGATAGGGCGGCAGCAGGTTATCCAGCAAATCCACCAGATCCTCGCCTTCGTCCATTTTGTTTCCAATATAAAATCCCAGGCCGATACAAAACAATAAAAATACCGCCCGGAAAAATCCCAACAGGATGAATAATACGCCTACCACCAGTCCGGTGAAAGCGCAAATAATCCGCCAGCGGGAGGTTTCAAACAATTTTTTCAGGATTTCCTGCCACATAGTGAACCCCCTATTCCTTCGCCTTGATATGCTTAAAATAGAGTGCTACATCGGCCACATCCACGCCGATTACATTCTTGATGTTCTTTTTGACGGTGCGCTTCACTTCGTCGGTGGTATCGGGAATGTTGATGCCCGGCTCAATGGAAGCGTTGATCCGCACATTCAGCTGGTTATCCTTGGCCATCTTGACCCGGACCTTGGCGCCGAACACCCCGTACACATCATTGGTAAAGCCGGCAATGTAGTCTTCCATGGCTCCTTGGCTCACATGGATGACCCCTTCCCGGTCGTTTTCAAAGGTCAGGTCGTTGCTGCCGCCGGGGCTCCAGCTGGCCACAATCAGGCGGATGCTCACCAAAAACAGCACCAGGCCGCCCACCGTATACTCAATGCGGCCCGGCACCTGGGCGGCAAAATCCATCAGGTCCGCCACGGGAATCCCGTTGACGCTGACCACCACCACCAAAACGGCCACTACGGCCATAATGCAGGTATAAAGGGTTAAGATAATCCGATCCAGTATGCTCATGGTTCTACCTCCGGAGTCCCGCCTTCAGCAGTTTTGGCCTTTTCTGTTTCGGGAGTGGCAGCTGCCTGGGGCGCTGGGGCTTCCTGCTGGGGAGCCGGTGCCTCAGTACTATTTTCTTTGGCTGCCCCTTCTGCGGACTCCGGCAGGGCTGCCGGCTCAGCAGGAGGTTCTTCCCACTTCTTTACCAGTTCATCTGTATAATCCTTGTCGGAGAACGGCTTTTCTTCTTTCTTGCGGACCCCTTCCACATGGACGTCCACGCCGGTGACTTCATAGCCGGTCATGTTTTCCACGGCCTCTTTGACCTTTTCCTGAAGCTTAATGGCCACATCGGGAATGTTGTAGCCATAGGTAATGATCACATGGACTTCCACCCGGACGGTATGCCCTTCCGTATAGACCTTGATGCCCTTGGAAAAGTTCTGCTTGCCCAGCATATCCGTAAGCCCTTCCCGGATACCGCCGCTCATGCCGTAGACTCCGGTGACCTCGGAAGCCGCCAGTCCTGCCACAATGCTCAGAACCTCGTCGGCTACCTTGATGGCACCCATATCCTCCTGGTCCGGATCCCCATCAATGGGGGGCGTTAGATTTTCATTTTCTTCGTTCATAGGACCTTCTCCTCAAACGCAAGTTTATACATTTCTAATCCCTTTATTATAACAAATCATTCCAATATATGATAGTCAATATAGGTAATTTTGCCTTGGTTGACCTATGCCGTGCCTGGCAGCGTGGGATTCCGGGGTCAGCAGGAAAATGCGGTTTCCCGGCTGTTGGAAGAAGGGCGTAGGTTCCCCAGCCTGAAAAAGGATACATTGTGTAGCTGGAAGCGTTCTGCACCACCACGCCCATTGCCTATAGTATAACAAACGAACATATGTTCTTTCAATATGCAAATTTCGTAAAAACTAGTTCCTGTTAAATGCAATTGAGGCAAATTTTCTTTGGGTCAGGAGCATAAATTTTCAAGGACTTGAGGATATTTCTGCCAGAAGGTGTAAATGCTAAAACTTTCAGAGGCGGCTGTATTTTACCTGGTTAAACTGCCCATGCAAGCCTCGCCCGCAAAGGTTCTCCGTTGCCCATCTGTAAATCACCGGCGCTCCATGCTATAATGGAGATAATTCTGTATATTTCAAAGGAGTTTAGTTATGAAGGAATTTAAAGGAACCTCTACCTATATTGCGTCGGAAGATTTGCTGCGCAGTGTGAATATTGCAGCTGCCCTGGGGAAACCGCTGCTGGTCAAGGGGGAACCCGGCACCGGAAAAACTGTTCTGGCCGAAGAAGTGGCCAAGGCCCTGGAGCTGCCCCTGTACATTTGGAGCATCAAATCCACCACCAAGGCCCAGGACGGCCTGTACCTGTACGATGCGGTACAGCGGCTGTACGACAGCCAATTTGGCACAGCCGGCGTGGACGATATCAGCCGCTACATTCATTTGGGCAAACTGGGGGAAGCTTTCCAATCCCAGAAACAGGCGGTGCTGCTCATTGACGAAATTGACAAGGCGGACCTGGAGTTCCCCAACGACCTGCTCTGGGAACTGGATAAAATGGAATTTTACATTCCGGAAACCAAGGAAACGGTGAAAGCCATTCATAAGCCCATTGTCATCATTACCTCCAATGCGGAAAAAGAGCTGCCCGACGCATTCCTGCGCCGCTGCATTTTCCATTACATTGCCTTCCCGGAGCCGGACACCATGCGGGAAATTGTCCTAGCCAAGTTCCCCACCCTGGCAGAAGATCTGCTGGAGAGCGCCACCGCTGCCTTCTACAAGCTGCGCAAACTGCCGGACATCAACAAAAAGCCCAGCACGGCGGAGCTGCTGGACTGGATCCAGGCCCTGCTCATCGGCGGCGTGCCGGCAGACAAACTGAATGAGAAGCTGCCCTACATTGGCGTACTGCTGAAGAAAACCGAGGACCTTCAAAGGGCGGGGTACTGATATGTTTACGGACTTCTTTTACCAGCTGCGGTCTTATGGTGTCAAAGTAAGTCTGATTGAATGGGATACGTTTTTGGAGGCTTTGCGCCTGGGACTGCACCAGAACAGCTTTACCGAGTTCTATTATCTGGCCCGCACCACCTTAATCAAAAAGGAAACAGATTACGACCGCTTTGACCAGGCTTTTACGGCGTATTTCCAAAATCTGGTGGATTTGGGCATTATCCCGGAGGCTTTTGAAAAGTGGCTGGAAAAAGCTGCCCCCGCCACGCCCTACAACAAGGAAGAAGTGGACCGGATCTGGAACCAATTTACCAAAGAGGAAATCAATGACCTATTGGAGGAGCGGTTCAAGCTGCAAAAGGAGCAGCACAATGGCGGCACCACCTGGGTGGGTACCGGGGGCCAGACGGCCTTTGGCCATTCAGGCTACGCTCCCAAGGGCATCCGGATTATGGGCAAGGGCACCTGGCACAGCGCCTTTTCCATTGCCCAGGAGCGGCATTTCCGGGATTTCCGGGATGATACGGTGCTGGACATCCGGCAGTTCCAGGTAGCCCTGCGCAAGCTGCGCCGGCTTTCCAGCCAAAATGAACAGCCCAAGGACGAGCTGGATATTGACGAAACCATTAAGGCCACCTCCAACCGGGGCGGGCTGCTGGACGTAATCTACAAACGGCCCCGAAAAAACCAGACCCGGCTGCTGCTGCTCATGGACAGCGGCGGTTCCATGTGGGGGTTTGCGGATTTGTGCCGGCGGCTGTTTCAGGCCGTAACCAAGAACAACCAGTTCAAGGACCTGAAGATTTTCTACTTCCACAACATCTTCTACGACTACCTGTTCACCAAGCCCGACTGCGCCTGGGAAAACCGGATTGACACCGAATGGGTTTTCCACCAGTACAAAAATGGCTACCAGGTAATCATCGTAGGCGACGCCCGGATGGGGGAAGAAGAACTCATGGATGTGAACGGCAATATCGACTACATCCAGGGCAACAACCGCCCGGGGATTTCCTGGCTGGAGGAACTGCTGCAGCTGTACCCCGCCTCCATTTGGCTAAATCCCATGCGAGAAGTGAACTGGCGGTACTACTACACCCTGGCCCAAATCCGCAAGCGGGTGGATATGTTCCCCATGACCATCAAGGGTCTGGAAGCGTCCATGGATGCCCTGCGGAAAAAAGGTACCCAGGTCTAAACAAAAAGTTTTCCTATACGCAAAAAAGCAGTCTAGCTACAGATTTTCCTGTAGCTGGACTGCTTTTCTTTTGGGATTGCTTACATTTTACCAGTCTATTTGCTGGTCTTTCCTGTCCCCGTTTCTTCAGGGGCAGTGCTGCCAAGCCAATGGCCGTAGAGGAAACGATTGAGCATCTCGTCCACGGATTTTTCCATATTTTCGGGGTTCACAGTATGCTGGAACACCAGCATCACCAGAGAGAAGAAGAAGTTTTCCGTCATCATGGGCAGATTGGCAATGGGTTTGATAAAGCCTGCCGCAATGGCATCATGAAGGATTTGGCGCAGGGGCATGATTTCTGCTCGCAGCAGCTCGGCGTAGCGCTTTTTCACGGCTACTTCCTGCTCTGAAGGGCCCTTGCCCCAACGGATTTCCACTTTGTAATCCTGGAGAGTATCATCCCACAACAGGCGCCAGCCCCCCTGCTCGTTGAGCACTTCAAACAGCAGCACGGACCACAGCACTTCCTGCTTGGTAAAGAATTTGATGCAGGTATAAGCGTACTGGGTCATCTGGTCTTTAAAGGAAGCATTGTCCTTGTAGGCTTTTTCCAAAGAAGCGGAAAATCGTCTGCTTTTTTCACTAATCAGGGTATAGAACAGGTTTTCCTTGTTTTGGTAATACTTGTATACAGTTCCCTTGCCCGTGTCGGCTATTTTGATGACTTCATCCAGGGTGGCCTGGGAATAGCCGCCTTTTTTGGAAAAGACCGTTTCCGCCGCCTTCAAGATGCGTTTTTCCTTGGAAAGGGATTGATTGATTTTGACCATACCGTTCACTCCATCATACAAAATATTCCTGCTTACAGGAGTCCCATGCTCTGGACCGCCAAAATCCAGAAGAACATGGTAACAAATGAAATTGCTGTAGAAAAGATTACGCAGTTTCCTGCCAGCTGCCCATCACTGTCCATCTGCTGGGCCATGGCAAAGGACGCCACCGCACAGGGGGTAGCCGCCATGCCGATCAGGGTTGCCAGTTCCACGCCTCTAAGGCCCAGGGCAATGGCTACGCCCACCACCAAAAGGGGCGCCAGTACCAGTCTGCTAAAAATGGTAATGACCAAATAGCGGAGTTCTCCCAACACCGCCTGGACCGTAAAGGAAATTCCCAGAATCACCAGGGCCAGGGGCGTGGTAGTAGCTGCCATCTGTTTGACGCATTTCACCACCATGGCCGGCAGGGGAAAGGGCAAAAGTCGGCAGAAAAGGCCCAGGAGAGCGCCTACAATCATGGGATTGGTCAGGACCCCCTTGACCAGCTTTTTGAAGGTCAGGGTGCTTTTGCCGCCCCGGAAGGTCTCCAGGATAATGACTGCCAGTACATTGTACAGGGGCACCACAAAGGCCGCCAGCAGCATGGGTACGGCTACGGCTTCTGGCCCATAGATATTTTCTACCAGAGGAACCCCCAAAAGGATAAAATTGCTCCGGTAGATGGCCTGGATCATGGCTCCCCGTTTCTTGTCATCCTTGACGAAATGGGTTACTACCAGATAGGCCAGAAAAGCCACCGCCAACACGGAGCAGAACCCATAAGCGATAAAGGCCGGGGCCGCCATGGTTTCCGCCTTGGTAAAATACACCGAGGAAAACATGGTGGAGGGCAGGAACAGTCCAAATAAAAGCTTGTTAAACGTGGATACGGATTTGTCCGTAAAATGAAAAGCGTGCCGGGCAAAGAGTCCCACCAGCATGAAAAGCAGCAAGGGGGCTACGGCATTTAAGGCAACCACAAAATTTCCCATACGTTAAGCCTCCTTGGCAATTGGTATACACTTCAATTTTTAAGATTATCACAAATTCCGAAAAAGGTAAATAATCCCCGGCTTTCCATAGGGATTTTGGGACAATATTTGACAGTTTTCTGACTTTTCCTTCTCATTTTGTTCAACAAAGGAACTATAGAGTCAGTTTTCTGACTGATGAGTCCGGATTTTGCCAAAACCTGCCAGGGAGAAAAGCCAGCCTATTGCCCCCCTCCAGGAGTCCTAGAGTGCGCCCAGGGCCTGAAGGCCATAAATCCACAAAAACAGGGTAATAAAGGAAAAGGCGCAGGAAAAGATCACCGTATCCCCAGCCAGTTCCCCATCGCTGCCCATCTGCTGGGCCATGGCAAAGGAAGCCACAGCAACGGGCGTCCCGGACATGGCCAGAAGGCTGGCCAGTTCAATGCCCCGAAAGCCCAGGGCAAGCCCCGCGCCTACCACCAAAAGCGGCGCCAGCACCAGCCGGGCCACCACACTGATGGTCACTTCCTTCAGCTCGCTGTAGGCTCCCTGGAGGGTAAAGGAAGCCCCCAGCACCACCAGGGCGAAAGGCGTGGTCACGGACGCCAGCTGGTGAATGCATTTTTCCACCAGGGCCGGCAGGTCAAAAGGCAGCAGCTTGCAGCAAAGGCCCAGAATGGCCCCGATAACCATGGGATTGTGCAGGACTCCGGCCAAGATGTGTCCCGGCCGGATGTCCGGGGTATCGCTGCGAAAACGCTCCAGGGTAAAGATGGCCAGCACGTTGTAGATGGGCACCACAAAGGCTGCCAGCATCATGGGTACGGGCACGGCGTCGGCCCCGTAGATATTCTCAATCAGGGGCACCCCCAAAAGGATAAAATTGCTCCGGTAGATGGCCTGGATCATGGCACCCCGTTTCCGGTTGCTTTTTACAAAACGGACCACCAGAAAGTAGCCCAGACAGTAGACGGCCAAAAGGGACAGGACCCCGTACAGGATAAAGCTGGGGGTAATCAGCTGGGAAGCCTGGGTAAAGTACACGGACGCAAACATATTGGCCGGCAGGAACACCCCAAACAGCAGCCGGTTCAGTTCCGACACGGCCCGGTCCCCCAAGTGCAGCTGGTGCCGGGCAAACAGTCCCGCCAGCATAAAAAGCAAAAGAGGCGCTACTGCGTTAAATGCGATGCCAAAGTTTCCCATACCCTTCCCTTCTTCCCGCTGTGACCTGTAACGCATAAAAGCCTTCTTCTATTCTTTTACGGCACACAGGTCCAAATCCCTGCATGGGGGCGGAAATCGCTTGAAGGAAAAGGGAGGAAACTTCCTCAGGTCCCAATAAGGCAAAAAAAATCCCTGTCCCCACTCAGGAGGACAGAGACTTTTTTGCAAAGCCGGGAAGGCTTATTTGCTGAAGTAACGAGCCAGCAGGCCATCGAATACACGACCATGGCGAGCTTCGTCTTTGCACATTTCATGAACCGTATCATGGATGGCATCGTAGCCCAGTTGTTTAGCCAAGGTAGCGATTTCTTTCTTGCCAGCGCAAGCGCCTTGTTCTGCAGCAGCTCTCATTTCCAGGTTCTTCTTGGTGCTGTCGGTAACGACTTCGCCCAACAGTTCAGCGAACTTGGAAGCGTGTTCTGCTTCTTCAAAAGCGATGCGTTTATAAGCTTCTGCAACTTCCGGATAGCCTTCACGATCGGCTACACGGGACATAGCCAGGTACATACCAACTTCGGAGCATTCACCAGTGAAGTTTTGACGCAGGCCTTCCAGAACTCTTTCATCAACGCCTTTGGCTACGCCAACTTTATGTTCGTCAGCGTATTCCTTAACGCCGTCTTTCATTTCATCGAATTTGTCTTTAGGAGCGCCGCATTGAGGGCACTTTTCCGGAGCTTCTTCACCTTCATAAATGTAACCGCACACTCTACAAATGAATTTTTTCATAATATAAGCCTCCCCTAATTTTTTGGTTCCCTTCAGCTCTATACATAGACCTTCAACACTATACATAGATTTGAAAGGAATCGTTTTTGATATTTATTATCCTTTACGACCTTTATTATAGCAGTTTTTCTGCCGAATGCAAGAGGTTTTTTTAGAATTTTTTTCTATTTTTCCTCTTACCATTTTAACAATACATATAATTATTATAAAATTCAGCAATTATGTTGCAACTGGAACAAAAACAGGACCATTTCCCTGCTGCTGCAAAGGAAACGGTCCTGCTCACGGCTTGGCGCTTATAAATCCAGGCCTTCTTCCGGGGCAAGCCCCAGAGCAATATTCATGTTTTCAATGGCGGCGCCGCTGGCCCCCTTCCCCAGGTTGTCAAACTGGGCGGACACAGTGAACCGCTCTTCATTGCCGGCAATGTAGATTTTCAGGGAATCCTTACCGGCCAGGTTGTTGGAACCCAGCATCTTGGGCAGTTCTTCACTGGTCTGCACCTGAATGAAAGGCTGCTTGCCGTAAAAGTCAGCAAACAGCTTCCGCAGGGCGGCCAGGGGCAGGCCCTGGGTGTTGGCAAAGCCGGCGGTAACCAGCATGCCGCTGTAGTAGGGTGCCACAATGGGCAGGAAAATGGGTGCCGTGGTGAGTTTGGCGTATTTGGCAATTTCCGGCAGGTGCTTGTGCTTCTGGTTCAGCCCGTACAGCCGGGGAGCGTCCAGTTCCGGATCGTGGAGATTTTCGTACTCGGCAATCATCTTTTTGCCCCCGCCGGAATACCCGGTAAGGGAAGTCAGGGTATACAGCCCGTCAGCGGGAATCAGCCCAGCAGCCACCAGGGGCGCCAAAACGGCAATGGAGCCAGTGGCGTGGCAGCCCGGATTGGCAATGCGGGAACTATTGGCAACGGCACTGGCGTAGGCATGGCCCAATTCCGGGAAACCATAGGCCCAGCCGTCGCTGCAGCGGAAGGCCGTAGAGGTATCAATGATTTTGGTGGGGCAGTCCTTGGCAGCCTCCACAATTTCCTTGGAAGCCGCATCGGGCAGGCACAGGAAGGCCACGTCCGCCTGGCTGATTTTTTCCAGCCGTGCCTGGGTATTCTTCCGCAGGGCGCTGTCAATGGACAGCAGTTTGATATCGCTGCGGCGGGCCAGGCGCTCAGCCAGGCGCAGGCCTGTAGTTCCTTCTTGTCCGTCGATAAATACTTTAAACATGGTACACACCCCTTGCCTCTGTAATTTCTTTATTGAAATGAAAGTAGCCCTATTATAGCACAAATTTCCTAAAATGGTATATTTTTGCAAAATTATTTTTCCGTTTTCTCTCAAAAAGCTCTCTCAATTCCGAAAAAAAATTTCTTAACAAAGGGAAATTATCCCCGTTTATTCACACTTTTTCACCGTTTTTTACCATTTAGGGCAAAAAAATACAGTGGACAGGCATTAACCCATCCACTGTATTTTTATGCTTCTTTTACGAATAAACACCGCATGGCGTTCAGCACGGCCAAAATCAAAACGCCGGTATCGGCGAAAATGGCCACCCACATATTGATAACCCCCAAGGCGCCCAAAATCAGGGCCACAACCTTGATGCCGATGGCAAGTACGATGTTCTGGTACACAATGCTCACGCACTTCCGGGCAATCCGAATGGCTTTGCTGATTTTCAAGGGATCGTCGTCCATCAGCACCACATCTGCAGCCTCAATGGCTGCATCGGAGCCCAGGGCCCCCATGGCAATGCCAATATCCGCCAGGGAAAGCACCGGAGCGTCGTTGATGCCGTCCCCCACAAAGGCTACCTTGTCCTTGGGGTTCTTCTTTTGAATCAGTTCTTCCACCTTTTCCACCTTGCCGGCAGGAAGCAGCTCGCTGTACACCTTTTGGATGCCCAGTTGCTGAGCCACAGCGTCGGCAATCTTGCGGGAATCCCCGGTGAGCATGATGACCGCCTTCACCCCAGCTTCCTTCAGCTTGTCGATGGCCAGCGCCGCGTGGGGTTTAATCTTGTCTGCAATGAGGATATGACCGGCGTACTTGCCGTCCACAGCCAGATGCACCAGGGTGCCCACCATATGGCAATCCATATAGGAAACTCCCAATTGTTCCATGAGCTTGCCGTTGCCGGCTGCAATCTGGTGTCCGTCCACTTCTGCCAGGACCCCTTTGCCGCTGAGCTCCTGGATGTTTTTCACCCGGCTCCGGTCCAGTTCCCGTCCGTAGGCCTTCTGAAGGCTTTTGCTGATGGGATGGGAGGAGGCGCTTTCGGCCAGGGCGGCCAGTTCCACCACCTGTTTCTTTTCCAGGGGTGTATGGTGGATGCCGCAGACTTCAAAGACCCCTTCCGTC
This sequence comes from Acidaminococcus sp. AM05-11, assembly GCF_003472805.1. Taxonomy (NCBI): domain Bacteria; kingdom Bacillati; phylum Bacillota; class Negativicutes; order Acidaminococcales; family Acidaminococcaceae; genus Acidaminococcus; species Acidaminococcus sp. AM05-11. Next base: position 46,002 of record NZ_QRMX01000007.1, read on the forward strand.
AGGGTCCCGGTCTTATCCATAACCACATAGGCCGTATTGGCCAGGGTTTCCATGTAGTTGGCACCCTTAATTAGAATGCCCTGCCGGCTGGCGCCCCCAATTCCGGCAAAGAAGCTTAGCGGAATGCTCAGTACCAGGGCGCAGGGGCAGCTGATAACCAAGAACAGCAGGGACCGGTACAGCCAAGTTTCCCAGGAAGGAGGCAGGTCCAAAAACGCCACCCGTACCAGAGGCGGCAAAAGGAACAGTGCCAGGGCACTGCCGCAGACCACCGGGGTGTAGACCCGGGCGAATTTGGAAATAAAGACCTCCGACTTGGCCTTCCGGGAACCGGCGTCTTCCACCAATTCCAAAATCTTGCTGACGGTGGATTCGCCAAAGTCCTTGCTGGTGGTTACCGTCAGCACCCCATTCAGGTTGATGCAGCCGCTGACCACTTCGTCCCCGGGGGCCACCTGACGGGGCAGGCTTTCACCGGTAAGGGCTGCGGTGTCCAGGGAGGAAGTACCGGCCTCTACCACGCCGTCAATGGGCACCTTTTCCCCGGGCTGAACAACAATCCGGGTACCCGGGGCCACGTCCTCGGGGTCCACCTGAACCAGCTTGCCGTCCTTTTCAATATTGGCGTAATCCGGCCGGATATCCATCAGCTCGCTGATATTGCGCCGGCTTTTGTCCACGGCATAATCTTCAAAGGTTTCTCCAATTTGATAAAACAGCATAACGGCCACGGCTTCCGCGTAGTCCCCGTTTTCATAAATGGCCAGGCCCAAGGCCCCCAAACTGGCTATAGCCATCAAAAAGTTTTCGTCAAAGACCTGCCCCTTGCGGATGTTTCGCCAGGCCTTGCGCAAAATATCATAGGAAATGATGATGTAACCCAGCACATAGGGCAGCGCGTGCAGCACCCGAGAACCTGTGTCCAGACCGGGTCCGGACAAATCCCCCAGGAAGAAACTGCCCACCGCAGTAAGCAGAGCGGCTGCCCCAATCCGGGCCACCATCACCTGGTGCTCCTTCTCCATAATTCTCACCTACCATTAATGTTTTATTTAATCGTAACGCTGTTAACAATCAATATCCAGCTCGTCATCAATCTTCCGAACATTGGTTCGAGCTTGGGCCATTACTGCTTTTGGATCTGCCCCTTCGGCAAAAGTAACCTTCAGTTTCAGCAGCATATAATTCACCACAGCATCGGTCACACCAGCAGTTTGCTTAACGGTTTCTTCCATTTTGGCTGCACAGTTGGCGCAGTCCGCTTTGATTGCATAAGTCTTTTTCATAATGGGTTCCTCCTCCGAAATAACGATTAAAAATTTCTTTAATTGTTTCTACCTACTTTATACGCCATTTTCAGAGAATAGTCAAGAGGGACTTGGAACAAGTTGTCCCAAATCCCTCTTTTAGAATAAACTGTTTAGTTTTTAACAAAAGCTAGAATAACAGCAGCAAATGGTAGCACAGGAAGGTGAACCCCCAGGCCACAGCCAGCTGGAACAGGGCTTCTTCTGCGGTCCATTTCCAGCTGCCGGTTTCTTTCTGGATGGTAGCCAGGGCCGCCGCACAGGGCACGTACAAAAGGCAGAACACCATCAGGCACAGGGCGTTGATGGAGGTAAAGCCGATGCCCCCCAGGGCCTGAGCAAAGGCTCCCAGCCCTTCCCCGGAGCCCGTATTGGTAATGCCAAAAAGCACGGCACAGCTGGAAACCACCACTTCCTTGGCGGAAATCCCGGCCAGCAGTGCTAGGGTAATCTGCCAGAAGCCCAGGCCGATGGGCCGGAACACCGGTACCAGCCAGTGGCCTAGGACGGCGCCGTAGCTTTGGGCCGCGTCGGTGGTATAGCCGCTGGGGCCAAAGTTCAGCACAAACCAGATAAGCAGCGTAGCCAGGAAGATGGTGGTGCCGGCCTTTTCCAGGTAGCTTTTCACCTTATCTTCCACGTAGATGCACACGGTACGCAGGTCCGGCATCTTGTACTCCGGCAGCTCGATGAGCAGGTAGTCGTCCTTGTCCTTGTGCCGGGCCTTATCCGTCCAGTGGATAACCAGGGATACCAGAATGGCCACCAAAAGGCCAATCATATACATGGAATAGGCCACCAGCATGGCCCGGTTCCCGAAGAACATTTCGGAAAACAGGATATAGATGGTGAGCCGGGCGTTGCAGCTCATAAAAGGCGTTACCAGGATAACCTTCAACCGGTCCCGCTTGTGTTCCAGACTCCGGGAGGCCATGACCGCCGGCACGGTGCAGCCAAAGCCCAGCAGCATGGGGATAAAGGCCTTGCCGGACAGCCCCACCTTGCTCATGATGCCTTCCATCACGTAGGCTACCCGGGCCATGTAGCCGCTGTCTTCCAAAAAGCCCAGGGTCAGGAACAAAATCAGGATGTTGGGCAGGAAGGTAACGATGATGCCCACGCCTCCCAGGGCCCCGTCGATAATCAGGCTGGTCAGGGCTGCGTTGACCTGCCAGGCAGCCAGTTGGGCGGCCAGGCCGTCGCTGAACCAGCCAATGGCGGCTTCCAGATACCCCTTCAGCCAGTCGCCCACCGTAAAGGTCAGGAAGAACACCAGCCCCATAATCAGCAGGAACACGGGAATGCCCCAGATATTGTCCGTGAGCACCTTGTCCAGCCGGTCGGTGAGCTTGTCCCGCTCCTCCTTATGGAGCAGCACTTCCCGAATGATTTCTTCAATGAAATCGTATTTTTCCTTGATAATCTGGGTTTCGTAGTTCTTGTCCAGCACCTCCGGCAGGTCCACCGGACAGCGCTTCCAGATTTCCTTGTCCCGCTCCAGAAGCTTAATAGCGTGCCACCGCTTGTTCACCAGTTCGGGATAGCGGGCCTCCAGGGCCGCTTCCACCTGGTCAATCCGATCCTCGATGGAATCCGAATACACCATGGCGTATTCCTTGTGGTTCAGCACATGGCTGCCCATGGCCTTGTGGTTGTGGATCAAGGGGTCCGTGGACTTGGCGTCCTTATGGTGGGCCGCTGCGTGCAGCAGTACGTCCAGGCCCCGACGCTTCCGGGCCGAAACGGGAATTACCGGAATGCCCAGCATTTCCGGCAACCGGTGCAGGTCGATTTCCATGCCCCGCTTTTCTACAATATCCATCATATTCAGGGCCATCACCACGGGCTTGCCCAGTTCCAGCAGCTGAAGGGTCAGGTACAGGCTCCGCTCCAGGGCAGAGGCATCCACCACATTGATGACCACGTCCACTTCATCGCTGAGGATAAAGTCCCGGGAAACGATTTCTTCCATGGTATAGGAGGTCAGGCTGTAGGTCCCAGGCAGGTCCACCAGCCGGATGTTCATGTTGTGGTGGCGGATGGCGCCCTCCACCTTCTCTACGGTTACCCCGGGCCAGTTGGCCACCTTTAGATTGGCGCCGGTATAGGCGTTGAACAGGGTGGTTTTGCCGCAGTTGGGGTTGCCGATGAACCCAATGGTCAGGTTTTCGTGTTTAGACATGGGGTGCAGCCCCCTTTTCCACGGTAATGTTCCGGGTCATATTGTAGCCCAGGGCAAACCGGGTGCCCCGCAGCAGGATAATCATAATGCCCTTGCCCTTCCGGTTGATGACGCTGATCTGGGTGCCCGGGGTCATGCCCAAGGCTTGCAGCCGCCGTTCCACCTGAAAGGGAAGATTTATTTTTCGTACGATTCCAGATTCTCCAATCTGTAAATCTTTTAACAGCATGTACAGTCCCCCTGTGTAAATAAAGAATCTCCGCATTGTTTCCATTATAGGACGAACCTGGGGACCTGTCCACAGTTAGGATGAAAAAACCCAAGATAATGTTTGTTAGCACTTCCCTTCCGGCGAAAAAAATTCTTTTTAGCTATTTTCAGAAAACATACGATATTATGGTATAATGAATACTGACAAATCCATTATCAAAGCGAAGGGATGAAGATATGCATGGAAGCTCTGCCTCATGATCACGGTGAAAATCTCAATTACGTTTTGAAGGACCTGCCGGACCAAGCCAATTTTTCTGCTGTCTCCACACTGTTTGGCTGTTTATCCGACAACAATCGCATCAAGTTATTCTGGTTCCTGTGCCATTTTGAGGAATGCGTCATCAATCTGTCGGCCCTGATGCACATGAGCAGTCCTGCCCTGTCCCACCATTTGCGGCTGCTCCGGGAAAAAGGCCTGATTGTCAGCCGCCGTTCGGGCAAGGAAACCTACTACAAGGCAGCCAATACCGAAGAAGTCCGGCTGCTCCACCATATGATTGAACTACTGATTGACATTACCTGTCCCAAGGTAGAAAAACAGAAAGAAAATAAGGACGACGACCTGGATTAATGAAAAAGCCTTCAGGCTCCAGCACCGGGCTGGAACTTGAAGGCTTTTTTGCGTCTATTTTGCTGTTTGCTTAGGCGTCGGAACGGGCAAAGCTGTTTTTCATGCCGTTACTGGCTTCGTACAGGACCTTGCCCAGGGCTTTCTGGGTTTCTTCCTGGGCCATGGAGGCAATTTTGTCGTTCCACTGGGCCAGGGCTTCGCTGACGCCGTCCGCCGGCAGGTCCGCCTTATCCCCTTCCTGGAGCAGGGCACGGCCCTTGGCCGCTACGGCGTTCTGGTAGCGTTCAATGGCGCTGGCGGTGGCCGCATGGTGGCTATCTGCCAGGGCGCCGATCAGCCGGTTGGCCCAATAAAACTCGTGGGTATCGGGCAGCTCGCCGGTTTGGGACAGGTATTCCGGGGTCCGGTCCACATTGGCGTAGAAGGGCACGAAGGCATTGTACACGTTGCAGCCTTCGGCAATCCATTCCACGGCCATTTTTTCCGGCGGCATATAGGGCCGCAGCTGGGTCAGGGCCACAAAGTTGGTGCGGTTGATGCCGATAGGCCGGTATTTGCCCTTCTGGGCTTCGCTGCCCCGGCCATAGGGGTCGTAAGGGGTGCCCTGGTAATGGCTGCTGAGCAGGTATTTTACGTCTTCCACGGTCACTTTCCGGTCGGGGACCAGGGACCAGGGCAGGTCGTCATCTTCCGGGCGGAAAATGGCGTCGGGCCCTTCCCATTTGTAGCTGAAGGGGGCCAGATACCGGAGCATGAACCAGGCTCTGGGGGTATTGTAGGTATGGTCCGCATCATCGTGGCTGCCAAAGGCCAGCCGGCAATCAAACACCGTATCCTTGGCCAGTGGCACGTCCCGTTCCTCGTTCAGGGTCAGGTCCAGGTGGTTTTCCGTAATAAAGCTCAGCAGATCCTGGGAACACAGGTGTTCCTTCTGCTCCCCAAAGGCGTCGCACAGGTCAAAATAGTCGATGCCCTGCTGGTTTGGCATGACTACCACCTCATCATCGGGTACCCGTTTGGCAATCCAATGATGGCCGCCGATGCTTTCCAGCCACCAGATTTCGTTCACGTCCTGGAAGCCAATGCCGTTCATTTCATAGGTGCCGTAGGTTTCCAGCAGCTTCCCCAGCCGCAACACCCCTTCCCGGGCCGTGCGGATATAGGGCAGGACAAGTGTCAGCAGGTCTTCTTCCCCGATGCCGTCCTTGACCAGGGGGTCCGCTCCCAGCACCCGGGGATTGGAAGTAATGGTTTCCGTTTCGCTCATGGCCACGTTGCAGGCGTTGATGCCGGCTTCGCCCCAAATCCCTTCGTTATTCTGGGCATTGGGCATGGCCGTATAGCGCAGGGGGTTATCCGGCAGGGGAATCACCACTTTGGACAGTACGGCATGGTATTCCTTGGGCTGCTCCTCGGGCAGCACCGTAATGAATTTTTTGGGGGTAAATTGCCCGCTGGGGGAATCCTCGTTCCGGGCCATCAGGGTGGACCCGTCATAGCTTACATTCTTTCCTACCAGTAAGGTTGTACAAGGCATGGTTAAGACTCCTTTCAGAAACAAAAGGACTGCGCTGGGTGCTAGCCTGCGTCAGTCCTTTGCTGCATTATTTTCTTTTCATTCCCGTTACCATGGTCATCACAAAGGCAAAACAGGTGGCCCAAGCCCAAAATTTATGTTGTTTCATATGACTAACCTCCCAACAGTTTCCGTTATATGCCGCTAAAAATTATCTCATATTTTTATTTATTATAGCAGGACGCTTTGGAATTTTCAATCTAGTGAAATTTTACGGGAATTTTACCCCCTGTGCACAGGTTTCATACATGAACTTTTTATACTGGCTTTGTGACAAAACAAAAACCATTTCACAGGAGGAACACTATGAAATTATCCAAAACGTTGGCCTTGGCCCTGGCAGGGGTACTGTCCCTGGGCATTATGGGCTGCGGCTCCCAAGCAGGCACCGGCGGCTCGGCTGACAAGAAAGTCAAAATTGAATACTGGCATGTGGCTGCCGAAAACTTCGGCGGACAAACCGTGAAACAGCTGGTGGAAGAATTCAACAAATCCCACCCGGATATTGAAGTCACCGAAAAATACAATCCGGATATGTACAAGGGCCTGACCCAGAATCTCCAGGCAGCCCTGGCTTCCGGCAAAAACCCGGACGTGGTCCAAATGGGCTACAGCTATTTGAACTACGCCAACGATAACCTGAAGTACACGGATATCAACGAACTGGCCAACAAGTACGACAAGGGCTACCTCCAGGAAAACTTCCTGCCCAACGTGCTGGCCCTGGCCCAAACGGAAAGCGGCAAACAGATTGGTCTGCCCTACTCCGTATCCGTGCCCGTGCTCTACATCAACCCGGATCTGTTCCAAAAAGCCGGCCTTGACCCCAACAACCCGCCCAAGACCTGGTCGGAAGTGGCCAAAGACGCCGCCATCATTAAAGAAAAGACCGGCGACCCTGGCTTCTTCATGCAGGAATACGCCGACAACTGGGCCCAGCAGGCGCTCATCGAATCCAACGGCGGCCAAATGCTGAAGAAGGAAAACGGCAAAGTCCGCGCTGCCTTTGACAGCCCCGAAGCTGCCCAAGCCTACCAGCTGCTGGCAGATATGGTGAAAAACGGCAGCGGCCTCCACGCCACCAACGAAGAAGGCTTCCAGGCCTTTATCAGTGGCAAGGTGGGCATGGTCTGCACCACCATCGGCAAACGGGCCAACTTTGAAAAGAGCGCCAACTTCAAGGTCATTGCCGAACCCTTCCCCGTATTTGACGGCAAAGCCCGCAAGGTACCTGCCGGCGGCAACTTCCTGATGTGCTTCTCCAAGGATCCTGCCAAGCAAAAAGCAGCCTGGGAATTCATCAAATTCCTGGAATCCAAGGAAGCCCTGACCAAATGGAGCACCGGTACCGGCTACCTGCCGCCCCGCAAAGGCATGGATGCTGAAGGTTCCGCCTTCAAGAAAGTCATTGACGGCAACAAGAACATCCAAAACGCCCTGTCCACTATGCCTGACCTGGTTAAATGGGCCAGCTTCCCTGGTGCCAACGGTCTGAAAGCGGAACAGCTGCTGATCGACGTGCGAGATGTAATCTTGAGCGGTAAGGAATCCGCTGCAGATGCTTTGAAAGAAACCGCTGAAAAAGTGAACGCCCTGCTGTAGCAGGACTCTTGAGGACCGGGAGCTAGGGATGCTGGCTTCCCGGTCCTTTCCCTTATCTCTAAGCAAAGAAAGAAGGTTCCTATGAACACTCCGGTAAAATCCTCCAAAAGCCAGCTGGGCCGGGCGCTGCTGTTTATGCTGCCAGCCCTGGTGATTTTCGGGCTGTTCTACTACAAGCCCCTGGTGCAGAATGCGTACCTGAGCTTCTTCCAGTGGAATATGATCAGTCCCGATATGAAATATGTAGGTGGGCAAAACTACCAGGAGATTTTTGCCAGCACGGAATTTGCCAAGATTTTGGGCAATACCTTTACCCTGGCCGGCTTCCTCCTGATTTTCAACTTCCTGCTGCCCTATGTTTTTTCCTTCGTCCTGGCCTACCTGGTGCAGAACGAAAAGTTAAAGACCTTCTACCGCTCCGCCCTGTTCCTGCCCAGCACCATTTCCCTGGCTGTAGCCAGCATTATCTTCCTGTGGATGTACAATCCCCTGGCCGGCCCGGTGTCCCTGATTCTCCACTACTTTGGCGTAGAATCCCCCCGCTGGTTCAAGGAAGACGGCCTGGTAATTTTTGCCATTGCCACCATCATCGGCTGGAAGGCCTTTGGCTACAACCTGATTGTCCTTTTGGCCGCCATGGTGGCCGTACCCCGGGAGCTGATTGAAGCCGCCCGGCTGGAAGATGCTTCCAACTGGACCATCTTCCGGAAGATTATCGTTCCCATGACCTCCCCCACCGCCCTCTACGTGTTCACCATTACCATTATCTTTGGGCTCCAGTATATGCTGGTGCCGGTGAATATGCTGACCCAGGGCGGTCCGGACCAGGGAAGTTCCAATATTGTCTATATCGTTTACCAATACGCCCTGGTGTTTTTCCAGACAGGCAAATCCGCAGCCTTTGCCATGCTGTGTATGGCAGTGTATTTGATTTTCCTGGCGCTGAAGACCCGGTTCCTGGACAAACGTGTCCACTACGAAAACTAAAAGGAGGCTGCCATGAAAAAACCATCTGCGGGTACAAGCCCCCTTTGGAACCTGCTGCTGCTTTTTGCCGTACTGCTGACCCTGTACCCCCTGCTGTTCATGTTTACCACGTCCTTTAAAAGCATGAACCAGATTTTTGCAGCATCCCTGAACCCCTTTGCCTGGCCCCCCACCTGGGACAACTACGAGGTGGTGCTGGACCGTTTTCCCTTCTTCATTTTCCTGGGAAACACCTTCTTCATTGCCTGCATCGTCACCGTGGGCAAGTTGGTAACCAGTACCCTGGCGTCCTTTGTCTTTGTGTACTACGACTTTAAGGGCCGGGAAACCCTGTTTAATGCCATGCTGCTGACCTTTTTCATTCCCACCACCGTGCTGATTATGCCCAACTACCTGCTCATGAGCCAGCTGGGGCTGTTAAATACCCCCTGGGGCGTCATTCTGCCCAGCCTGGCAGACGGCATGGGGATTTTCCTCCTGCGCCAGACCATGCGGGGCATTCCCAAGGCACTGTTGGAAGCGGCGGTGCTGGAAAACGCCGGGGCCCTGACCATTTTGCGGAAGATTGTCTTCCCCCTGGTAAAGCCCTCCGCCCTGGCCATTGGGATTTTCTTCTTCATCAACTCCTGGAACGAATACTTCTGGCCCCTCTAGATTCTCCAGGACCGGGACAACTACACCCTGCCCCTGGCCCTCCAGATGTTCATCAGCGCCGAAGGGGGCAGTGAATGGGGCATCGCCATGGCCGTAGCCATGCTGACCAGCGTGCCGCCCCTGATCCTGTATCTGTTCTGCCAAAAATTTATTCTCAATACCTTCATGCAGTCCGGCATGAAGGGCTGAAAGGAAGGTACTCCATGTCTGAGCCCCAATACAGTTTGACCTTTAAGCACGTATCCAAAGTCTACGGGAAAGTCCAGGTGGTCCGGGACCTGAACCTGTCCATCCGCCAGGGGGAGCGGCTGATTCTTTTGGGCCCCTCCGGCTGCGGCAAAACCACTACCCTGCGCATGATTGCCGGTCTGGAATCCATTACCAGCGGTGACCTTTATATGGGCGACCAGCGGGTCAACGACGTGGCCCCCGGCAAGCGGAATATTGCCATGGTGTTCCAGAGCTACGCCCTGTTCCCCCACATGACCGTGTGGGACAACATCACCTTTGGCCTGCACCTGCAAAAGCTGCCGGAAGAAGAAATCCGAAACCGCACCCAGCAGGTTATCGAGCTGCTGGACCTGGAGGGCCTGACCCAGCGTTACCCCAAGGAGCTGTCCGGGGGCCAGAAGCAGCGGGTGGCCCTGTGCCGGGCCCTGGTAAAGCAGTCCCCCTACTTTCTCTTGGATGAACCCCTGTCCAACCTGGACGCCAAGCTCCGGCAGCAGGCCCGGACCCAGCTGGTAAAGCTCCACGAAATCTACCACCCCACCATGATCTACGTAACCCATGACCAGGTGGAAGCCATGACCGTGGCCCAGCGGATTGCCATTATCAACCAGGGCATCTTGCAGCAGATTGGCACTCCAGAGGACGTGTACCACCGGCCGGCCAACACCTTTGTGGCCCAGTTCATCGGCACCCCGGCCATGAACCTGATTCGGGCCAAGGTCAGCACCGATGTGCTGATCTGGGGCAAGCACCGGCTCCAGGTACCGGCCCCCTATGCGGAGAAGCTCCACGCCCGGGACGAAATTATCCTGGGCATCCGACCGGAAAAATGCCATTTTGCCCCGGACGCCATGCTCCCCGCCGTCCGCAGCTACGCCGAAAACCTGGGCAGCCACTGGATTACGTATCTGACCCTGCCGGACGGTACGGACCTGCGGCTAAGCACCGCCGCCCCCATGCCGGAAAATGCCCCCGGCATCAGCTTTGCCTGGGAAGATACCTGTTTCTTTGATGCAGAAAGCGAGGTTCTACTATGAAACTGTCCGTCAGCGACCTGGCCTACGCCGGCTTCCGCTTCCACGACTTCTGTAAATTGGACAAGGCCTACGGGCTGGAATTCTTCTACGAGTTTGGCACCCCGGCCTACTGGGATGCGGTGCTGCCCCAAATGACCGACCAGCGCCATAACGGCATCAGCGTCCACGGCCCCTGCGTCCAGGTGAATCTGGCGGCCCCGGACGAAACCCATTACCTGAACGTGTTTCTGGACACCTTCCGCTACGCTGCCAAAATCCAGGCGGAGTTTGTGGTGATCCACACCAACGAGGCCCTGCCCCAGGAAGAAACCCTGGAAACCCTGCGGCTCCGGGTTTGGCGGAAGCTGTCCACCCTGCTGAAAATCAGCGAGGAAGCGGGGATTCCCCTGGTCATCGAGAACGTAGGCCTGCGGCCCTATAACAACGTACTGTTTGACTGGGAACACTTCTCCGCCCTAAAGGAAATTTTCCCGGAAGCCTTCTTCCTGCTGGACACGGGCCACGCCCATGTCAACGGCTGGAACCTGACGGAGGTGCTGCGGGAGTTTGGCCCCCGGCTCTTGGGCTGCCACGTCCACGACAACGATGGCCAGGGCGACCAGCACCTGCCTGTGGGCTCCGGCACCATCAGCTGGCCCGGCTTCTTTAGCGGCGTGAAGAAGTTCGCTCCCCAGGCCCGGCTGGTCCTGGAATACGCCAGCCTGCCCACCGAAGGCATGAACCTGCACCTGGCCGGTCTGTGCAAACGCTACACCCTGTAACTAGAACGTAAAAATCCCCTGCCTTGGAACTTTCCAAAGCAGGGGATTTTTCTATCCCGAAGGATTATTTCTTCAAATTGTAGAATACCTTCAGGCCGTTGTATTGGGCAGCAGCACCCAGATCTTCTTCGATCCGCAGCAGCTGGTTGTACTTGGCCACCCGGTCGGTCCGGCAGGGTGCACCGGATTTGATTTGGCCGGCGTTGACGCCTACTACCACGTCAGCAATGGTGGTGTCTTCCGTTTCACCGCTTCTGTGGGAAACGATGGCGGTGTAGCCAGCCCGTTTGGCCATTTCAATGGCAGACAGGGTTTCGGTCAGGGTACCAATCTGGTTCAATTTGATCAGAATGGCATTGGCTACGCCCAGTTCGATGCCTTTGGCCAACCGTTCTACGTTGGTCACGAACAGGTCGTCGCCCACAATCTGGACCTTCTTGCCCAGCTTGTCGGTGAGCAGCTTCCAACCGTCCCAATCGTCTTCTGCCAGACCATCTTCGATGGAGATAATGGGATACCGGTCAGCCAGGTCGGCGTACCAGTCCACCATTTCGGCAGAGGTCTTTACCACGCCTTCGCCCTTCAGGTCGTATTTGCCATCGGTGTACAGTTCGCTGGCAGCGGTATCGATGGCCAGCATCACTTCTTCACCGGGTTTGTAGCCAGCCTTTTCAATGGCTTCTACAATGACCTGCAAGGCTTCTTCGTTGGATTCCAGGTTAGGAGCAAAGCCGCCTTCGTCGCCTACAGCGGTAGCCAGGCCCCGGCCCTTCAGCACTTTCTTCAGGGCTTGGTAAATTTCCGCGTTGATGCGCAGGGCTTCTGCGAAGCTGTCAGCGCCAACGGGCATAACCATAAATTCCTGGATGTCCACGTTGTTGTCTGCATGGGCACCGCCGTTCAGGATGTTCATCATGGGCACCGGCAGTTCCTTGGCGTTAACGCCGCCCAGGTATTGGTACAGAGGTAGACCCAGGGACTCGGCAGCAGCCTTGGCCACAGCCAGGGAAGCGCCCAGGATGGCGTTGGCACCCAGACGGCCCTTGTTGGGGGTGCCGTCCAGCCGGATCAGCATTTCGTCGATTTCTACCTGACGGGTAGGATCCAGGCCAATCAAGGCATCGGCAATGGTCTCATTGACGTTTTCCACAGCCTTGTTGACGCCTTTGCCGCCGAAGCGTTTGGCATCTCCATCCCGCAGTTCTACAGCTTCGTGCACGCCGGTAGAAGCGCCGGAAGGAACCGCAGCGCGGCCCACCGTACCGTCGTCCAGCAGTACGTCTACTTCAACCGTAGGATTGCCCCGGGAGTCCAGGATTTCTCTTGCGCATACATTTTCAATAATTGGCATATTTTCCACCTCTATTTATGTACTAACAAACTGTGGCCGGTCATTGCTGCCGGTTTGTCCAAACCTAAAATATCCAGCAGGGTGGGCGCAATATCCGCCAGCCCGCCGTTTTCCACCTTCACCTCGGGGCCTTGTCCCACTACCAGGAAGGGCACCGGGTTGGTGGTATGGGCCGTCATGGGGGCGTGGGTAATGGGGTCTTCCATTTCTTCCACGTTGCCATGGTCAGCCGTAATGCACACTGTGCCGTGCTGGCGCAGGATTTCTTCTACCAGACCGCCTACACATTCGTCCACGGCTTCCACTGCGGCTACCGCAGCCTTAAAGGAGCCGGTATGGCCCACCATATCCGGGTTGGCAAAGTTCAAAATCACCAGCTGGTACTTTTCGCTTTCCAGGGCTTCCTTGAGCTTTTCCGTAACCAGATAGGCACTCATTTCCGGCTGCAAATCGTAGGTTGCCACCTTGGGAGAGGGCACGAGAATCCGGTCTTCGCCAGCGAAGGGCTGTTCCCGGCCGCCGTTAAAGAAGAAGGTCACGTGGGCGTACTTCTCGGTTTCGGCTATGTGCAGCTGCTTCAGGCCCGCCTTGGAAACGGTTTCTGCCAGGGTATCGTTGATTTCTTCCGGCGGGAAAGCCACCGGCGCAGCAATGCCCTTTTCGTATTCCGTCATACAGACAAAATGCACCGGATAGGCTTCCTGAGGCCGGGCAAAGGCCGTAAAGTCCGCATCTGTAAAGGCATGGGTCAGTTCCCGGGCCCGGTCCGGGCGGAAGTTGAAGAAAATCACGCTGTCCCCGGCTTTCACCGGAGCAAAGGCTCCCTTCACCTGGAAGGGCACCACAAATTCATCGGTCTTGCCGGCTTCGTAGGAAGCCTTGAGACCTGCGGCGGCACTGTCATAGCTGGGAGCTTCCGTTCCCGTCATAGCAGCGTACACCTTTTCCACCCGTTCCCAGCGTTTATCCCGGTCCATGGCGTAGTACCGACCGGAAACGGTGGCAATACGGCCCAGACCCAGTTCCTGGCAGGCTTTTTCCAGTTGTTCCAGGTACACCCCAGCACTTTGGGGCGGCGTATCCCGGCCGTCCAGGAAAGCGTGGATGCATACCTGCTCCACTCCCTGCTTTTTGGCCATGGTCAAAAGTCCCAGCAGGTGGTCAATATGGCTGTGGACACCGCCGTCACTGAGGAGCCCCATGAGATGCAGGGTCTTCCCAGGTGCCTTGGCCTGCTCCATAGCCTGGAGCAGCACCGGGTTCTTTTCCAGGGAGCCGTCTTTCACCGCCCGGGTAATCCGGGTCAGGCTCTGGTACACAATCCGGCCGGAGCCGATACTCAGATGGCCCACTTCGGAGTTGCCCATCTGGCCGTCAGGGAGCCCCACCGCTTCCCCGGAGCACAGAAGCTCACTATGGGGATACCGGTTGAAATAAAAATCCAAATGGGGCGTCCGGGCACAGAAAGCCGCATTGGTTGGACCGGGCGGAGCAATGCCCCACCCGTCCAGAATCATCAGTACAGCAAGTTTACTACTCATAAGCCGCCTCAAAACGTGTTGGCAATGGCGGAGAAGTCTTTGGCAGACAGGCTGGCGCCGCCTACCAGAACCCCATCGATGCCGTCTTCATGGAAGGCATGGGCATTTTCGCTGGTCACGCTGCCGCCGTACAGAATACGGGTGTAGCGGGCTACGTCCTTGCCAAACTTCTTGGCCACTTCGCTGCGGATCAGTTCGGCAGCCGCTACGGCATCACGCACTTCGGCGCTCTTGCCGGTGCCAATGGCCCAAACCGGTTCGTAGGCAACCAGCAGGCGCTTGGCCTGTTCGTCGGTGAGTACCTGGAGCACGGGCAGCAGCTGGGACAAAATCTTGTCCTTGGTGGAGCCTTTTTCGTGTTCGTCAGCGTCTTCCCCTACGCACAGGATGGGATCCAGGTCGTTGCGATAGGCAGCCAGCACTTTTTTCACAATCAGGTCGTTGGTTTCCCCGAAGAATTTTCTCCGTTCGGAATGGCCTACGATAACGTACTGGGAACCGATTTCGGCAATCATCTTGCCGGAAACGGCACCGGTGTAGGCACCTTCGTCTTCGTAGAACAGGTCTTGGGCGCCGTAGCCCAGGCCTGCGTCGTCCACTACTGCGGCTACGGATTCCAGCGCCGTAAAGGGCGGGAACAGCACCACTTCACATCTGGCTTCTTCCGTGCTGTGGAGCACTTCGTGTGCCAGTTGCAGGGCTTCGTCCACGGTCTTGTTGCATTTCCAGTTGCCAGCCACAATGGGGGTTCTCAGGTCATCCAGGGAAGCCAGGCCCGGCAGGACCTTGCCTTCCAGGTATTCCAGGGAAGCACCGCCGCCCGTGGAAACGTGGCTCATCTTGTCGTCCAGGCCCATTTGTTTTACGGCTGCAGCACTATCGCCGCCGCCTACAATGGTAATCCCTTCGGAAGCAGCCATAGCTTCGGCCACCCGGCGGGTGCCTTCCGCGTAGTTGGGCATTTCGAATACGCCCATAGGACCGTTCCACACAATGGTCTTCATGCCGGCCAGGGTCTTGGCGTACAGCTCAGCCGTTTTGGGGCCGATATCCAGGGCCATGTATTCCGGATTCAGTTTATCCAGGTCTTCTGCTTCGTGTTCTGCGTTATTGTCAAATTTCTCGGCCATAATCAGGTCCACCGGCAGGAGCATTTTGGTGTTTTGGGCTGCTGCTTCGGCCAAAAGGTCCTTGGCAATACCCAGGCTTTCTTTTTCCACCAGGGATTTGCCCAGGTTATAGCCTTGGGCAGCCAGGAAGGTGTTGGCCATGCCGCCGCCAATGAGGATTACGTCAGCCTTTTTGATCAGGCTGCGGATAACCCCGATTTTGTCGGCTACCTTGGCGCCGCCGATGATGGCAGCAAAGGGACGCTGGGGTTTATCCACAGCGTTGCCCAGGTAGGCAATTTCCTTTTCCAGCAGGAAGCCAGCTACAGCCGGCAGATAATGGGTGATGCCTTCTACGGAAGCGTGGGCCCGGTGGGATACGCCAAAGCCGTCGTTGACGTACACATCCCCCAGGGAAGCCAGTTCCTGGGCAAAGTCCAGATCATCTTTTTCTTCTTCCGGATGGAAGCGCAGGTTTTCCAAAAGCAGGATATCCCCGGGCTGCAGCACTTCAGCAGCCTTTTGGGCAACAGGTCCAATGCAGTCCTCGGCAAATTTCACCGGCCGATGGATCATGTTGGACAGGCATTCTGCCACAGGCTTCAGGCTGTATTTGGGGTTTACCTTGCCTTTGGGCCGTCCCAGATGCGCCAGCAGAATGACTGCAGCGCCCTGGTCCAGCAGGTAGTACAGGGTAGGCAGGGAAGCTTCGATACGAATCACATCCGTAATCTCCCCCTGGTCGTTCATGGGGACGTTATAGTCCACCCGCACCAGTGCCTTTTTCCCTTTCAGATCAATATCTTTGACCGTCTTTTTTTCCATGGATGGTTGTACCCGCCTTTCTCTTACAGACCTTTTTTGGCTACGAAGATGGCCAGTTCAACCAAACGGTTGGAATAACCCCATTCGTTGTCGTACCAGGAAACTACTTTGGCGGTCTTGGGACCAACCATCATGGTGGACAGGCCGTCAACAATGGAGCTCAGCGGGCAGCCGCTGTAGTCTTTGGAAACCAGGGGCAGTTCGTTGTAGCCCAGAATGCCCTTCATGGTGGTTTCGGAAGCAACTCTCATGGCTTCGTTGATTTCTTCTTTGGTGGTTTCTTTCTTCAGGTTCACTACCAGGTCGGTCAGGGAAACGTCCGGAGTCGGGACGCGGATGGCCATACCGTTCAGTTTGCCTTTCAGTTCAGGCAGTACCAGGGCGATGGCTTTGGCAGCGCCGGTGGTGGTAGGAATGATGGAGCAGGCGCCGGCACGGGCACGTCTCAGGTCCTTATGGGCAGCGTCCAGAATCTTCTGGTCGTTGGTGTAGGAGTGAACGGTGGTCATCATGCCGTTTTCAATGCCGAAGTTGTCCAGCAGTACTTTGGTGAAAGGAGCCAGGCAGTTGGTGGTGCAGGAAGCATTGGAAATGATGTTATGTTTTGCCGGATCGTATTGGTCTTCGTTAACGCCCAGTACGATGGTGATGTCTTCGTTTTTGGCCGGAGCGGCAATCAGGACTTTCTTGGCGCCGTTGTCCAGATGGGGTTGTACCTGTTCACGGCTCTTGAATTTGCCGGTGGTTTCCAGTACAACATCTACGCCCAGTTCGCCCCAGGGAATTTCTTTGGGGTCGGTGTAATGGGTGAATTTGATGGCTTTGTCGCCAACGTGCATGATGTCGCCGTCAACCCGTACGTCCAGATCAAAGGTACCATGGACGGAATCGTATTTCAGCAGATGGGCATAGGTGTCAATCCCAGAACGGGCGTTGACTGCAACCACTTCTACTTCCGGGTTCTTTACAGCAATGCGCAGAGCGCAGCGACCAATACGACCAAAACCGTTAATACCAACTTTTACCATTTTTCATTCCTCCTAAATGTTATCCAGCTTATGATTGTTTTCCATCTGTAAACAATTGATGATTTCCCGGGCTGCTGCCTCGTCGGTTACCAG
This sequence comes from Acidaminococcus sp. AM05-11, assembly GCF_003472805.1. Taxonomy (NCBI): domain Bacteria; kingdom Bacillati; phylum Bacillota; class Negativicutes; order Acidaminococcales; family Acidaminococcaceae; genus Acidaminococcus; species Acidaminococcus sp. AM05-11. The sequence goes on from NZ_QRMX01000007.1 coordinate 63,130, forward strand.
GATATCCTGTTTGCCGCTGCGCAGCACGGAAAGGATGGCCGGTCCCTTGGAATGGCCCCCGGCAATGCCCATGACCGTATGAATCTTTTCCAGATCGTTGACCATCAGGCCCAGGGTATCCGTACTATAGACCACCCTGCCATCCAAACTAAAATATTGGCCCAGGGCTTCCCCTACGGCCCCCTCCTCTTTCAGGCGGGCAATGATGCAGGGATCTACGCCCCGCTTTTCGGCCATGACCTGGGCTTGTCCCATGCCATGGACCAGGATGTCAGCACTTTTGATGGTTTCCACCACCTGCTTCACCCCTGCGTCTTCTTCCAGAATCTTGTCCAGCACGTCCTCACTGACGCTGTCGGGAACGTACAGCTGCAGGTACTTGGTTTTCAACCGGCCTGCCAGCACCGTGGCAATGGTATTGGCCTGGAGTTCCATTTTGTCCCCCAGTCCGCCCCGGGCAGGCACTACCGTGCAATGGGGTTCATTGCCGTAGATGTTTTCGGCAAGAGCCGCCATGGTGGTACCCCCGGTAACCGCCACAATATGGGCTTTGTGGTCCCCCAGCAGCCGCAGCAGGATGCCCGCTGCCACCCGGCCAATTTCCCGGGTGCCCACCGGATCCAGGTCTGCATCTCCTGGAATCACCACTGCTTTCTGCAAATGGAGCTTTTCTTCCAGGAGCTGGGCCAGGGACGACAATTTTTGCAGACGGTTCACATAGTCCTGCAATTCCTGCAGCAGGGCAGCGCCTTCTTCTGTAATGCTCATCCCCGTCAGGGAGAAGTCCAAAAGACCTGCCTCCTTGAGAAAATCCACATGGGAGCGCAGGATCCGTTCGCTGATTCCCAGGGTCTTGGCCAAAGTACGCCGCCCTACGGGCTGGTCGTGGCTGATCTGGCGCAGTACCTTGTAGCGCTCAATCAGCAGCTGGACCATTTCCGGAACCAGTTTGTTTTGTAGATTGATTACTTGATCCAAGCTCATTGGTTTCATATCTGTCCCCCGTGGTACTTTTTACGTCCCACCTTCACTGAAAAAAATAAAGTCACATTGCTCCGCCTCTATTATATCATATCCCTTCAGCCTTGCCACTGTTTTTATGGGCGGCACAGGAGTACGCAAGCACGGACAGCCTGCCACAGATTATCATTTTCAGCTTTCGAAAATAAGAATAGTGTCAATTCTTCTTAATTGGCCCCTGTGATAGCCTTCCAAGGAGCAAGCACGGCAGTGCGCGGCTGCTCGCAGAGCACGGCGAACCGTTAAGCAGACAAGTGAAGAAACTTCCTTTGGGGCTGTAAAAAGATTAAACTTCCTCAGTCATCCCTTCGGGATGCCAGCCCCTGAGTGGTTCGCATTATGCCAATCAGCTTCGCTCTCCGAGCTCGCTTCTTGGAATGCTATCACATGGCTCATATTAACCAATAGTCCCTTAAAAAGCTGATGGACTATTGGATATGAGCGCAACGCTTGTAGGGGCCGCTCCTATCCAACAGGTTTCTGTTTCTTACCGATGCTAATGCTACATTCCAGCTGGTGATTGACCGATAGCGGTTTGAATGCCTTCTTCAAGCGTCACGAGCTTAACCAAGGAAGTTTCCCCTTCTCCCCACAACCAAGTCAGCCCGGGAAGCACTGCTCCCCGGGCTGGTCTTTAGCTGATAAGCAAAGCATTTCTACCACACCAGAATCCGGTCCTCCGGATCCAGGTACATGGTATCGCCTTTCTTCACGTGATACGTCCGATAGAATTCATCGAACTGCTGCAAGGTCACATTAATCCGCAGGTACGACAGCGGGTGCACATCGTGATACAGGATGTACTTGATGGCCTGGGGCGTGGCCAGATAGGCCCAGATTTTGGCGTAGGCCCGGAAGAACCGGTCGTAGTCCGCATTGGGTTTCTGGGCCAGAATGGACAGCATAGCCTTCAGTCCCGTCATATCCGCAATGGCTTCCGTCTGAATAAAAGCCCCGTTCAGATGAATCCCGTCAAAGGGCACAATGTTGTCATAATACTCCCGTACCCTCTTAGCCCGATCCTGGAACTTTTCGTAGTCCACCTTGGTCCACCAATTTCTCAGGTTCCCCTTCTCATCAAACTGGGCCCCGTTGGTATCAAAGGCGTGGGTGATTTCGTGCCCAATTACGGCGCCAATACCCCCGTACAGCTCCTCGTCCGCCATACCCGGCACATAGAACGGCGGATTCAGGATACCCACCATGATGTTGATGGAATTGTCCAAAGGATAATAGGAAGCGTTGCACTGGAGGATGTTCTGGTTCCAGTCATCCGGATCCACCTTGGTATCCACCCGGTCAAAGGCCCGTTCCAGGGCAAACAGCTTGCACTTGCGCTGAGCCTCCCAGAAGGAATCCTGGGAAATGTCCAGGGACCCGTAGTCGTAGAACTTATTAGGGTAAGCCGCGTGGATTACCATGTGGTCCAGCTTTCGCAGGGCCATCTGCCGGGTTGCGTCAGACAACCAGGTTTCCTCCTGGAGCATGGTCCGGTAGTAGGAAATAATCTTTTTGCACAGATTCGTAATATCCGCTTTCATTTGGGGCGACGCATAGCTGGCCAGGTACACCTGTTCCAGGGGCTCCAGCAGATCCCGCTTCACTTCCCGCAGGGCCAGCCGTTCGTCCGAAGGCCGGCCAAAGCCAAAGTTCATCTTGTTGAATTCCCAGCCTACATCATCTGCTGCCCGGTCCAGGGATTGCAGCCGGCTCAGTACCAGCCGCACCAGCATATCATTTTTGAACCGATTCAGGTTTCTTTGCGTATACAGCTGGTTAAAACCTCTCAAATACGCCGGATGCTCCACATTGATGACCTTGGCCTTATCCATTCTCCGGGTGACAAAATACGCATGGAGCGGATAATTGGGCACCAGGGCTTCCACCTGAGCTGGGGTCATGGGGTTCCGGTTCATGGCGATAAAGTTCTGGGAAAGCTTGTCCTCGCTGGTATAGACATATTCCGCCAGCTCAGCTTCCAGCTCCAGGGCATCCTTGTACATGGCAACGGCGTCCTTTTGGGTATACCCCAGCCGCTCCATCATCTTGCCAAAAGCCAGCTGGTTGGCCTCATTCCGGCGCCGGCCCACGTCCGTCCGCACGGTAAACTCGGTGGTAAAGCCCAGCAGCGTGTCAAACCCATCCTGAATCCCTACCCCATAGACAGAGGTATCCTCCCATTGGGGCATGACGTAGCTGATAATGTAGTTGGGATAAAGCAGCCCTTCCCGGCTGCTGAGCAGTTTGGACAGTTCGCCCAGGGTCTTGACGTTCTGAATGGCTGCCATTTCCTGTTTCAGGGGCTGCACCCCCAGTTTGTTCCGGGCGTCCCAGTCCAAATATTTATGATACAAAGCCTGGACCAGCTCCGCATTGTGCCCGGTCAGGGACGAATCCTGCAAAAGGCCGTGGAGCTTCTGGTTCATCACTTCTTCCGCATCATCAAAAGCGCCCTTTTCTACTTTGTCGGGCTTGATTTCGCTGGTGAGAATCCATTGCTTGTTGGCGTAAATGCTGTAGTCTTCCCCAGGGGAAGCAGGCGTGTTCGCCGTCACATTACTTTTGGCATTGGAATCCACCCACGGATGCCCGCCCTTGAGATTGATGCCGCTGTCGTTACTGCTGCTGGCCGTGGTGCTAATAGGCTGCACCTGGGGCTTGGGCTCGTCCGGGGACTTCTCTCCGCCGCAAATGCTCAGCTTGTTCGTATGGGTAATAATGGGAACGGGCAGCAGCTCATCCTCCAGGGGCACCTTGGTAATGCCAATATCCAAAACGGGCATAGCCTCAGATTTAAGGGCTGCTTGGGGGAACACGGGGCCCATTCTTACGCAGGGTCCGACGGCCTGAACTTGACCGCCTGGCAGCAAACCTGCCAAAAGAAGCGCCAGCAGAACCTGTACGATTCTTTCTTTTCCTTTCATAAGAATCCCCCCTCTATCCAAACTGTAGAGGAAAGCTCCCCTACAGGTATAAAGAAATTGCTGAAAATTCTACTATCCTCTATTGTTATTATAAGCGTTTTCCGGAAATAGTGCAATTTTATAAATAACATTATGTACAACAGGGGTTGACCATGCCCTAGAGTGTCATTATTAGAGCAAATTTCTAGGAAATAGAAGCCCACCCTCTGTACGCATCCAGTGGACATTTATCGTCCATTTCAACCAAAAAGAAACCCCTGCAAAAGCCCTTTCAGGCCCTTGCAGAGGTTTTACGTTTTGTTTTATTCCCACTCGATGGTTGCAGGCGGTTTGCTGGTGATATCATAGACCACCCGGTTTACGCCCGGTACTTCGTTGACAATGCGGCGGGATACCAGATCCAGTACATGGTACGGAATATGGGACCAGTCGCTGGTCATGCCATCGGTGCTGTTTACGGCACGGAGGGCAATGGTGTTGCTGTAGGTCCGGAAGTCACCCATAACCCCTACGCTGCGGATATTGGGCAGGCAGGCAAAATACTGCCAGATGGAACGGTCCAGACCGGCGTTGGCAATTTCCTCACGGAAAATGGCATCGGCTTCCCGTACAATCTTCAGCTTTTCTTCGGTCACTTCACCCAGTACCCGGATGGCCAGGCCAGGACCCGGGAAGGGCTGGCGCCATACCAGTTCAGAAGGAATGCCCAGTTCTTCGCCTACGGCGCGCACTTCGTCCTTGAACAGTGCCCGCAGAGGTTCAATCAGGCCCAGGTTCATGTCCTTGGGCAGGCCGCCTACGTTATGATGGCTCTTAATGGTGGCAGAGGTGCCGGTACCGCCGGATTCTACTACGTCCGGATAAATGGTGCCCTGTACCAGATAGTCCACGTGGCCGATTTTCTTGGATTCTTCTTCAAATACGCGAATGAATTCTTCGCCGATGATTTTCCGTTTGGTTTCCGGATCGCTGACGCCTTTCAGCTTGCTCAGGAACCGTTCCTGGGCGTTGACCCGGATCAGGTTCATGTCGAAATCTCTCTTGAAGATTTGTTCTACCTGGTCGCCTTCGTCCTTGCGCAGCAGACCGTGGTCTACGAATACGCAGGTCAGCTGCTTGCCCACAGCCTTGTGGACCAGTACAGCAGCTACGGAGGAATCCACGCCGCCGCTCATGGCGCACAGTACGTTCTTGTCCCCTACCTTTTCCCGGATTTCCGCAATCTGGGTCTGGGCAAAGGAAGACATGGTCCAGTCGCCTTTCAGGTCGCAGATGTTGAACAGGAAGTTGCTGAACATTTGCTTGCCAAAGGGAGTATGCATAACTTCCGGGTGGAGCTGCACGCCGTACAGTTTCTTGTCCTCGTTCATCATGGCAGCTACCGGGCATTCGGTGGTATGGGCGATGACGGTAAAGCCTTCCGGCACCTTTTCCACATAGTCCTGGTGGCTCATCCAGCAGATATTGTTCTTTTCCAGTCCGGAGAACAAACGGGTTTCGTTATCCAGCACGATGGCCGTTTTCCCGTATTCGCCGCTGCCTGCGTGAGTCACTACGCCGCCCAGGGTCTTGGCCATGAACTGATGGCCGTAGCAGATACCCAGAACAGGAATCCCCATTTTGAACACGCCTGCGTCAACGGCAGGGGTATTTTCGGCATATACACTGTTGGGGCCGCCGGATAAAATAATGGCTTTCGGTTTCTTTGCTTCGATTTGTTCCAGGGTGTACGTATAAGGAATGATTTCGCAATACACATTGCATTCCCGTACCCGTCTGGCAATCAGCTGGCTGTATTGGGCGCCAAAGTCAACGACCAGGACAACCTCATGCTGTAAATTTTCCATACCCATTCTCCTTCTCATTGTTCTAGTTTTAACAATATATCATACTTCCAACAATCTTTCAATTCTCTTGCTTACGCTTCACGGCTCCAGCCCAGTTTCTCAAAAACCAGGAAGCACAGGCTGGCAATAATAGCCACCACCGTAGCAAGCCCCATGCCCTTGAGCTGCACAGGACCAACGTGAACGGCAGCGCCGCTCAGGCCGGAAACCATGGTTACAGCAGTCAGAATCAGGTTCTTGGATTTGGTGAAGTCCACCTTCCGTTCCACCATCATACGCAGGCCGGAGGCTGCAATAAAGCCAAACAACAGGATGCAGACGCCGCCCATAACCGGAGTAGGAATGCCGTGGATGACAGCGGCAATCTTACCAATGAAGGAAAACAGGATGGCGAAGATGGCTGCGCCGCCGATAACCCAGGTGCTGTACACGCCGGTAATGGCCATAACCCCCATGTTTTCCCCGTAGGTAGTGTTGGGGGGTGGAACCCAGGAGCCCGGACAGCACGTTGGAAATACCATCGGCAATCAGGGAGCGGTGCAGGCCCGGATCCTTAATCAGGTCACGGCCTACAATGTCGCTGGTGACGAACAGGTGTCCCAGATGTTCTGCCAGTACCACAAACAGGGCGGGCAGAATCATCAAAATGGCGTTCAGGTTAAAGTGGGGCTGGTAGAAGGTGGGGAAAGAGAACCAGGCAGCGGAAGCCACTGCGGAGAAGTTCACCACACCCATCACGTAGCTGAGCACATAGCCGGCCACTACGCCAATCAAAATAGGGATAATACCGATAAAGCCCCGGCCCAAAATGGTAGCCAGCACCGTTACCACCAGGGTGAACATGGAAATAGTAATGGCCTGGGCGTTGGTCATTCCCTGCACCGGGTCGCCAAAACCGCTCATGCTCATGGCCAGCGGCGCCAGTTCCAGACCGATGATGGCTACAATGGAGCCCATGGCAGCCGGCGGGAACAGCACGTCAATCCAGTCCGTACCGATTTTCCGAACCAAAAGGCCGATCAGGATAAAGCACAAACCAAAGGCAATGAACCCGCCCTGGGCATCTCCGTAGCTCATGCCCGCAGTGGAACACACCGCCAGCACCGGGGAAATAAACGCAAAGCTGGACCCCAGGTACGCCGGCAGGCGCCATTTGCAGATAGTCAGGTACAGCAGGGTTCCTACCCCGTTCATAAACAGGGCCGTGGACGGATCCACGTGCAGCAGGAAGGGCACCAAAACCGTAGAGCCAAACATGGCAAACAAATGCTGCAGGCTCAGGGGGATGGTTTCAAGGATAGGTAGTTTTTCCTCTACATGGATGATACGTCGTTCTTCCATTAATTTCTCTCCTTTGTTTTGTTCAGTTCATAACATACTAGACATATATTACCATAAAAAAGCATACTATGGGAGACATTTTTTCGTAAACGTTCGTGTTTTTCTTTCTGCCCGCTGTTTTCTTTCCCACATTCCCCCTTTTACATACAGAGCCGGTGTACAGGAGAGATTCGCCCTAAAGGACTTCTCCTGCTCACCGGCTGTATAGTTCCAGTTCCTGCTCAGCCTGACCGCCGCCTACTCCCCTGCGGGGGCCCTGCCTTGCAGAAACGAGCAACTGCATTTGCTTGCAGTTCCCGCTCCGTATGCAATTGTCCGGAGCTGGCGAAAAGTTCGTCAGATGTGGAAGTTCAGCCGGGTATTAAAGGTAAAGCCCTTCTGTCTTCCGGCCCAGCCCGTAACCCGTACTGTCAGGTCATAAGGCTCCTTCCGGGTGGCTTCCTTGCTCCACCCCAGTTCCAACAGGCCGCTAGAACCTTTCCGGCTGGGGCTCTCGGTCCGCAGAGGCCGGGCCGCCTCGTAGGTGGCGCCGCCTGCCGCATTCCATTCGTATTCCCAGCCTGCGCCCACGTACAGTTTTTGGTGGGGCGCAATACCATAGCCGTAGCGTACGCCCAGTCGGGAGGCCACGGAATTCAGGGCATCAAAGTTGTAGGACGCGTCGCCATTGACGGTGTGCAGGGTTACCGAATCCCCGGCCGTATGGGTCCAGAATAGCTTGCCGTATACATCCAGGTTGGAGTCATGGGGCAGGGTATAAATCTTGCCCAGGCCCCCGTGCATGGCCAGGTAGGCCGAACCGGAGCTGTAGGCACCCCGGCTGCCGTTCACCATACCGGAATAGCTGCCCTTCACGTAGCCTCCGTGCAGGCTGCCTTCGTAGTAGAACCCATTGGTATTATCCCGGCGCAGGAGAACCCCGCCGCCGTAATAGCTGTGGTCCCCGTCGCCCCGGCTGCCGCTGTCCATAAAGGTGGTATAGTTGTCCCGGCCATATTCCCCAAAGAGCATCACCGTGTCAATATACGTTTCTTCCTGGAGCCGGCGCACCAGGCCCAGGTTCCCGTTCATCCCATGGGTTTTCACCTGGGAGCCGGTGTCGTAGCGGAGGGCTTCCCCGCCCACCACAATGTACGGAGTGAACTTGGCCTGGGCTTCTGCATTGATCATAAAGTCCTTCTGGTCTTCGGGAGCTTCCTTGACTCCCACACCGCCCGGGGTGTAGGGACCGCTCTGGTAGGCAGAGGCCATGGAGGCTGCCAACGCCCCATCCAGCCCTGCGGTAGCAGCAAACTGGGCGCTGGTTTTCACCAGGTCCAGGCCGCCCATATGGGCATCCACCAACGTCTTGGTTCCGTCCGCCAGCTGTGCCGCCGGATCCGGTTTGGGTTCAGGCTTCGGCTCTGGTTCCGGTTCGGGTTCGGGCTCAGGTTCTGGCTCGGGTTCCGGTTCAGGCTCCGGTTCCGGCTTAGGCGGCAGTTTGGTAATGGTGGCAATAATCTTTTTATCCCCATCCTTCTTCACTTCCACCCCAGCCTGGGCAAAACCCGCATCAGTAAGAACGCCATAGGAGGTATCACCATCCGTAGTAACACCCTTCTCGTTAACCAGCAGGTTAATCTTATCCCCTACGTTCAGAATGGTGGCGTCGCTGGCGCCGGCCTTGATGGTGTCCCCTGTAAGGTCCGTAGCCTCTCCGCCGCTAATGGTCAGCATGGTATCGCCGTTCACCGCTTCCTTGGGAATGTAGAAGTTCAGGTTTTGGAAAGCGGTGATTTCTTTTACGTTGTTATTTAAGGTGTAGACGTTGAGGGTGTTGTTCGTACCGTTCACGCCATTGACGATATACGTACCGCTGTCGTATTCCTGGCTTACGAGGCCGCCGCTGAGGTGAAGGCCTGAGGCGGAAACCGTCCCTAGCAGATTGATGGTATTATCCTTGGCTTCCGTACGGCCGACGCCGGCCACGATATCGATGTCATCGCCATCAGAAGTGCCTGCGGCAAAGGTAACGCCGTCTTCGATGTTCACTGTATTACCATCGGCTACGGTGCCTTGGCCGCCGTAAAAGACGGTGCCGACGCCCAGGTTGGCGCCTTTTTGCAGGTTAATAGTATTTTCATTAGCTTCTTTATTCAAGGGGCCATAATAATAGGCGTAGACAGAGTCAGAAGAGCCACAGACGAGAACGCCTGCGTCCAAGGTGCCGGATATGTTCACCGTATTTTTATCACCTATATTATCTCCTCCATAATTCCAGGCTCCCACAACCAGAGCGCCCTCACCTACATAGCCTTCGATAGTCACGGTATTTTCGTTGACCGTTGCTCTGGCTCCATCCGTGCTGCCAGCTGCCAGGATAGTGCCATAGCCTACACTCCCTGTTTTGCCTACAGTAAGGCTATTGCCGCTAACGACGCTGCCAGGGTCTTCTGCCGAGCCGGCAGTGGTATTGGTCTGTGCTCCCAGCGTGCCATCGATTTTCACGGTATTTCCTTTGGCTTCCGTAGCCCCGCGGCCGCTAATCACTGTGGAGGCCACGTTAGATACTGTGGCTCCCTGGTCGATAAGTAGATGGTTATTGTTAGCTGTTCCGGAAGAAAAGCCGCCATTTAATTGTTTAAAATTGGTCAGTGTGCCGCTGGTCAAATGGACGGTGTTGCCATTGGCTTCGCCATACATGTCGTTTTTGCCGCTGACAATGCCCAAATTGGGTTCATTCAGTGTCACATCCGTCAGCGTAATGGTATTCCCGTCAGCCTTACTGCCTTCGGCGTTGCCATGATTGGAGCTATAGACCCAACCGCCAATGATTTCACCGCTTAGGGTACTGTTTTTGATGGTTGTCTGATTCTGGCTGGCGCTGGTGCCGCCTTGAATATAAGCTGTGTGGACATTGTCAATAGTGCTGTCTTCTATTTGGACCGTATTTCCATCCGCCGTGTAGCCTTCATAGCCACCATAGATATACCTGAAATTGCTATTATGCACAATCACGGTATTCGCATCCGAGCGGGAGCCGTAGTCTATCTTGCCGTCGTTTGCCGATCTGCCCCCAAAGATATCTCCGCCTGTGGAGTCCCAGACTTCTACGGTATTATGGGAAACGACGCTGGTATTGCTGTTGGACTTGCCGCCGTAAAGGCTAAATTCTAAGGCAGAGCCGGCTTTTTTGACACCGTTCATATGGAGCACATTATATGTGGCATTGCCAGTTTGACTGTAGCCACCATAGGCTTTATCAAATTGCGCGGCATCGCTTATATTGAGTTGATTATTCGTAACCGTGCCGTTATTGCTCATGGCCGCAGCAAGTTCAGAAGCACTGCCGCCCGTCACGGTAACGGTATTGCTGGGCGTCGTGCCGCCTTCTGTGTAGGTACCGATGGTGCCAGCATCCGAGTACATCCCGGCAACATATGCCAGCTGCTGCGAGGTCCCGGTGCTGGTAATGGATACGTCCTTACCGATTACCGGTTCTGCTTCTGTATCCATATAAAAGCCGAACAAAGCCGTCTTCCCAGGGTTCGCGGGCGTAAAGGAACCAATATTGATAGTCAGTTTGTTATCCGTCTGTGCAGGGGCATATACACTATACCCCTCACTCCCCATCACCTGAACCTTTGAAGTTGTCGCTAAATCCCCCACACTGGTAATGGTCGTTTCCGCCTGCACTTTCCCCGGTCCCCACAGGAAGGAGCCAAGGATGGTGAGCAGTACGGCCATATGTAGTTGTTTTCTGCTTCTCATTCTTCCCACCCCCTTGGAAAGCCTAAGACCGCATTGACCTTTTTGATTGCCCCATATCATCACATTTACAAAAATATCAATTACAGAATATATTTTTCTGCCATTTTATTACTTTTATTATACCACAATCCCTCTTTCTTGTATTCTGAATTATTACAATGTTTACGTTTACTTTTTACGATACATACTTTCTGTTTTATATTGTATTTAAAATTGTCTTCTGCCTTTTCCGCAGCAACAAAAAAAAAACACGGTTAGTCCCGCATCCTTTCTGCTTCCGCTAGTCCTTCCGGACCAGCAGGTGAATATTCTCTTTTTTGAACACCGTATAGATTTTCTTGATGAATTCGTGCTTGATGACGGCTTCGTCCACGATGTTGCGGATTCGCAGCACCACGTTAAAGGTAATGCCGTAGTCCCCCATATTGGTGTAGCGCACCAAGGGCTGAAAGCCTTTGACACCGCTTTCGCTGCCGGCCAGAATTTCCCGGGCCACGGCCAAGGACACGTCCTCCACCTTTTGCAGGTCGTTGTCGTAGGTGATGGTCAGGGGAATGAAAATGGTGCATTCCGCCAGGGGCTGCTCGTAGTTGGTCAGGGTGGCCGAGGCGATGCTCTTATTGGGGACAATCACCGTATTGCCGGTGCTGGTACGGATGGTGGTGTTGCGCCAGTTCATGTCCGTGACCCGGCCGGATTCCCCGCTGGCCAGGCGGATATAGTCCCCCATGTGGACCTGCTTGGACAGCAGGGTAGTAATCCCGGAAAACAGGTTAGCCAGGGTATCCTGGAGGGCCAGGGCGGAAGCCAAGCTCCCGGCGCCCAGTGCAGTCAGCAGCGGCGAAATGGAAATGCCGTAGGAGCCCAGGATAAAGATGATTCCCACCATGTACACGCCCAAGTCCACAATGGTGGTAAGAATGGACGTAGAGGCCGATTCGTTGCCGCTTTTGGACAGCTTGCTCTTGAGATACGAGGACAGCAGATGGGCAAAGAAAAAGGTGACTGTGATAATCACCAGGCTGTGGTAATGCCGCTCCAGCATGCTCTTTACAAAGGGCGGCAGGTTCAGGATGCCCTTGGTCAGCTGAATGCCCGTAAGAATCCCCAAAAGGGTGGGCATGAACCGGAAGGTGGTCCGCCAGCTTTCCCGCTTGACCCGGGTAAACCGGGTCAGCACCTCAATGAGCCCCCGGAACACCCAGTGGAGGATAAAAATCCCGATGGCAATAAAAATAAAAAAGGCAATCAGATGCACATGGGGGCCGCCATGCTTCAGCTCCCGGGAAAACATATTGATGTAATAGTCCACGCTTTGTCCGCTCCCCTGCAGCCGTATTGGGCTGCTCACAGGGCCCCTGGGGCCCCGTGTTTCGATATGATAACGTTCTTTATCATAGAGCGGCCGGTAACAAAAAGCAAGAGGAGAATAGAAAAGTTCAAAATTACCGCATCACTTCATATTTTCCCACCAGCGGGTGAATTTCTGTCCCGTGTCCCCTACCCGGACCAGCTCCCCAATTTCCGGGGTGGCCAGGTAATAGGGCTTTCCTTTGGCAGCTGCGGTAATCCGCTTGTAGGGTTCGTCCCAGCTATGCATGGACAGGGGGTATTTGCCGTTGTGGCAGGGCAGCACTTCCCGGGCGCCCAGGTCCACCCCGGCCTGAGCCGTTTCTTCCGGCATCATGTGCACGGAGGCCCAGTTCTCGTTGTACTGGCCGTCTTCCAAAATGGCCAGGTCAAAGCCCCCGAACTGCTGCCCAATCCGCTTGAAGCGGCCGTCGTAGCCCCCATCCCCGCTGTAGAAGACCTTCTTCCCAGGGGTGATAAAGGCAAAGCCCGCAAACAGGGTCTGGTTTTTGTGGAGCAGCCGGCCGGAGAAATGCCGGGCAGGCAGCACCCAAACGGTGAGCCCCTCATCAATTTTCACCGGGGTGTTCCAGTCTTCCTCGGAAATCTTGGCAAGGGGATACCCCCACTTTTCGTAGTAGCCCCCGTTGCCCAGGCCGGTAACCACATGCTTTACCTTGGGCTCAATAGCCCGGACAAAATCGTAGTCCAGGTGGTCCCAATGGTCGTGGGACAGCACCATCACGTCAATGCCGTCCGGAATATCCTCCGGCCCGTACACATTGCTGCCGTCAAAGGCTTTGTCCACAAAGGGCACCGGAGAAGCATAGGTGGCGGCAATGGGGTCAATGAGGATTTTTTTACCCCCCAGCTGCATATAGAAGGAGGAGTGCCCCAGCCAGACCACCACATCTTCCTTAGGGTCCAGTGCCTTCAAATCCGTCTTCTGGGTGACCATGGGCCCTGGGGGTATGGTCTTACCCGGGGTGGGGAACAAAAACTCCTTCCAGAAGGACCAGGAGGGCGTCACCGGGGTATGGGGCGTCTCCGGCACAAATTGGCCGTTCACATAATGGGGCGAAGCTTCTATCCGGGCCTTCCGCTCCGGGGTCATCAGGGGATCCATTTGGGGCTGGTTCACAAACCAGTAGCCAAAGACGCCCACTGCAGCCACCAGGGCTGCCGTACATTTCAGCAAAGTCTTTACCATACAGTCTGCTCCTCACATTTTGACATAGTAGTGTTTTTGGCCCCTCTCCAAGGGCCTGGAACTTTCCACATAACAAAAATTCCACGGGACCGCAAAGGTTTCCCGTGGAAAATACAGATGCATTTGGAGTTTTGCTTTAGAGTTTCAGCAGCAGGGGCAGCTTGTCTTCCAGCTGGACACCTTCCCGGGGATCCTTGCCAGAATCCAGGGTGCTTTGGATGACCACTTCCAGGAAGTCAGCGGCAATCTTGGCGCTTTCTTCCAGGGACTTGCCCTTCAGGATGCAGCCGGTAACCACGCTGGTGAATACGTCCCCGGTGCCGCAGGTGCCAAAGGGAATCCGTTTCACCACATAGGAGTGGTACCCCACTTCCCCGGCGCTTTGGCTGACCACCTGGATTTCGTCCGGCTTGCCCGGCACGGAGGTGATAATCACCTGTTTGGGTCCCAGATCCAGCAGTTTCTGGCACAGGTCCTGGATTTCCCGTTCCGTTGGCGTCCGGTCCAGCCAGGTGGTGCCGGTCAGCAGACAGGCTTCCGTATAGTTGGGGGTAATCAAGGTAGCTTCTGCCACCAGCTTGCGCATTTCTTCCACCATGGTCTGGTCAAAGACCACGTACAGCTTGCCGTCATCAGCCATGGCAGGGTCCACCACTACCAGCTGGCCGTCCTTGGCAAAGCGGCGGATGGCGTCCCGGACCAGAGCGGTCTGGGCGGCATTGGCCAAGAACCCGCTGTAGATGGCGTCAAAATGCAGGTTCAGCTTTTCCCATTGGTCCATCATAGGGTTCATGTGACTGGTCAGATCCGTATTATAGAACTCCCCATAGGTCAGGTTGTTGCTATAGAGGGCCGTGGGGAACGGGTTCACCTGGCTGCCCAGGGCAGAAATCACAGGCATGGCAGCAGTCAAAGAACAGCGGCCAAAGGAACACAGATCATGGATGGCAAGTACACGTTTTATGGTCATGGATATCAATCTCCTCTAAGCTTGGAATGATTCCATTGTACAATGACCGGGCCGGAAATAAAATGCACAGTTTCCAGGGAAAATTACCAGAAATTGTCACGTAAAACAAAGTTGCTGCCTACTCTAAGAAAACATTGTCCAAAAACACGCATTTTCCAAAATTGTACCTATAACAAAAAACAGGCTCCCACCTTGGAAGTCTGTTTCAGTGTTTATATAATAATGGTGCCGGGGACCGGAATCGAACCGGTACGGAGATCACTCTCCGAGGGATTTTAAGTCCCTTGCGTCTGCCAGTTCCGCCACCTCGGCGAAAATACAAAATTGGAGGCGACACCCAGAATCGAACTGGGGATAAAGGTTTTGCAGACCTCTGCCTTACCGCTTGGCTATGTCGCCTTAAAAAATGGAGCGGAAAACGAGATTCGAACTCGCGACCCCCACCTTGGCAAGGTGGTGCTCTACCACTGAGCTACTTCCGCTTAAAAATGGTGCCTCAGCGCAGAATCGAACTGCGGACACAGGGATTTTCAGTCCCTTGCTCTACCAACTGAGCTACCGAGGCATGTTGGCGACCCAGGACGGACTCGAACCGACGATCTCCGCCGTGACAGGGCGGCATTCTAACCAACTGAACTACTGGGCCGTTGCAGCTTTGCATTTGTTATCGTGCGTTGCCGACTTTGTTAGTATACGGTATTTTGCCAAATCTGTCAAGCATTCTTCCAAACTTTTTTTATTTTTTTTTGGAATTTTTTTCAGAGGGTATGATCGGCCTCTGTCACCCACTGCAAGGTTGGCTCCAGATGGGCCTCCAGAGCCTCCTGGAGCTCTTTCAGGCTATAGCTGTCAAACTCCGAGGTGGCGTGGAATACCCCGCCAATCTTCACTTCTCCAAAAAATTGGTTGCGCAGCCGATTGTACATGATGATCAGCTGGTCCTTGCGGTCAAAGTCCGTATAGTCAATCAGGATAATGGAACCGTTGATATGGTCAATGGCCTTGTCCGGACGGATATACAGTTCAAAGGAGCCGATTTGCTTCGGCAGCTGTTTGCCGTATTCCCACTCCGGCAGGTGTTTGGCCTCCACCATCTCCCCCAGGTTGACGCTGGTAGGGTCCTCCATGCTTTGCAGCACCGAGGGCAGGTACTTTTTCACTTTTTGGGCAAAGATATCCCGTTCCTTGTAGATGAACCGGATATCCCGATAGGTATTCATGCCCATGGTGCGTACCAGGATGTAATCAAAGGTTTCCGTGGTATAGGTAATATCCAGGGTAGCCCGGAGCTCAGGGGCCTCATAACGGCAAATATACAACACCTGGCCGTCAATATAGTCCGTGAGCTTCTTGGTAAAGGCACCAATCTGGTCCGGTAGGTCCAGAATCAGGTCCCACTGCCGCACTTCTTCCTGGATTTCGGTAATGGCTTTATACCCCATGCTGCTGTTCCTTGGCGTCTTCGGCCAGAAGTTTTTCCAGGCGGCCGCAGCTCATTTTGCCTTCATGGCAAACCCGCTGGGTCACGCAGGTAGGACCGGCCACAGCAAAGAGCAGGGGTGCCGCCTGACGTGCTTCAGCCAGCATAAGATTGGCCAGTGCCCGGATTTCCCACTGGGCCCGGTTGCAGCAGCGAAGCTCAAAGAAATGCAGCAGGCTGCGGGCATTCATGGTGACCACAATCTTGGTTTCCGTGGCGTTGGGCAGAATGTACCGGGCGTCTTCTGCAGGAATGCCGGCTTCCGTCCATTCGTTGTACAAATCCTGAATCCGTTGGCACAGGTCATCAAATTGTTTTTTATATTCCGGTTTTGCCGCCAGGGAAGGAGGCAAAATGGTTTCAAAATCATGTTCCTTCACATAGCGCTGGGACTGCTGGGAATAGGAAGCCAGGCGGTGGCGCACCAATTGGTGGGTCAGTACCCGGGATACCCCTTCGATGGCAAAGGTAAAGCTTACGTGCTCAAAGGTAGAAGTATGCCCCATTTCCCGCAGCCGCTTAATCAGTCCCGCCACCTGCTTGTCGGTCATGGTTTCTTCCAGTTCCTGGGCCCCAATGGGCGAATAGCACAAATGGGCGCTCATGGCAACGGTCCGATCCGGTTCCGGCGTATAGCGGATTAATTTACAGCTGATCATTTTATTTTCCTTTCTTTGCTTTTCTTTCGTCCAGCATGGCTTCCTGAATCAAAAGAAAAGAACGGTGCATGATGTCATCCAGCCGTTCCTTCTGCTGGGTCAGATACAGATATCCCAAAAGGGCCTCAAAAGCGGTACCCTGCCGGTATTCCCGGACACTGGCGCTTTTGGGCACGGTGGATTTGGTATTTCTCCCCCGCCGGGCAATCTGTTCTTCCTCGTCCGAAAGATCCCCCTCCAGAGCATCCATGGCTTTGGCCTGCATCACAGCCGATACCATGCGGGAAGCCAGTTCGTGGAGCACCTGCACATGGGACGAAGCCGGCGTCAGCCGCAGCCGCACGTACAGGGAGAACACAGCGTCCCCGATGTAGGCCAGGACCACCGGGTGCAATAATTTAGGGTCCTGAACCGCCAACTCCTCCGAGCAGACGGTCAGGACATGATCTTTCATTTTCTGGTATTGTTCAAATTTCACTTTCTCTTCCACCGCACGCCTTGGGGCGTATCTTCCAAAATGATTCCCTGGGCTGCCAGTTCGTCACGGATGGCATCGGCTTTGGCGAAATCCCGGGCTTTCCGGGCAGCTTGTCTTTCCTCAATCTTGGCAGCAATGGCAGCTTCTTCGTTAGTGACGGCGCCGCCTTCCTGCCCTGCTGCCGGTACATCTTCCAGAATCCCAATGATATCGGCCATTTCTCTCCAGACCTTGTGAATCTGGTCCACCAATTTGCCGTCCGGCTTCTTGGTGCCGGCCAGGATGGCGTTGTGGTAGACGTTGATTTCCTTGGCCAGGGCAAACTGGTAGCTGATGGCCAGGGAAGTATTGAAGTCGTCGTTCATGGCGTCCATAAAGCCCTGGCGGATTTCTGCCACCTTTTGGCCCAGGGCCAGGCTCTCGGCGTCAGGACCAGCGTTAATCTGGGCTTCGATTTCCTTCAGGTTGTTTTGGGCCGTGCGCAGCCGTTCCAGGCTCCGTTTGGCTTCTTCCAGCCGTTCATCGCTGAAGTCCAGTGGACTGCGGTAATGGGTATTCAGGATGAAGTAACGGACCACTTCCGGTTCGTATTCCTTCAGAATATCCAGCACGGTCATAAAGTTGCCCAGGGACTTGGACATTTTTTCGGAGTTGATGGTAATAAAGCCGTTATGGACCCAGTAGCGGACAAAAGGATGGACGCCGGTGGCCCCTTCGGATTGGGCGATTTCGTTTTCATGGTGCGGGAAAATCAGGTCGCTGCCGCCCCCATGGAAGTCCAGGGTGTTGCCCAGGTACTTGGTGCTCATGGTAGAGCATTCAATGTGCCAGCCCGGCCGGCCTTTGCCCCAGGGGCTGTCCCAGGAGGGTTCGCCGGGTTTGGCGGCTTTCCACAGGGCAAAGTCCATGGGATTTTCTTTCCGTTCGTCCACGTCCACCCGGGCGCCGGCCAGCATATCTTCCAGATTCCGGCCGCTGAGTTCGCCGTAGTGTTCGAACTTTTCTACCCGGTAGTACACGTCCCCGTCCACCACATAGCCGTAGCCGTTGGCAATCAGGGCTTCCACCGTCTTGATGATGTCAGGAATGTGTTCGGAAACCCGGGGGTAAATGTGGGCCCGTTTCACATGGAGCTTGTCCATGACTTCAAAATAGGCTTTGATGTACCGGTTGCAGATGGTATCCCAGGTAACCCCTTCCTTGTTGGCTTCCCGGATAATCTTATCGTCAATATCCGTGAAGTTCTGCACATGGGTCACATCGTAGCCCTCATGCTCCAGGAAGCGGCGAATCACGTCCCACACCACAAAGGGGCGGGCGTTGCCAATATGGGGATGGTTGTAGGGAGTTACGCCGCAGACGTAAATCTTTACCTTGCCCGGTTCCAGAGGAACGAATTCCTCCTTTTTCCGGGTCATATCATTATAAACACGCAGAGTGCTCATAGTTTCTCCTTTCGTTACAGGCTGATGCCGGCTTTTTTCAGGCTGGCCTGGATGCGCTTGGTCACCCGTTCAGCGCCCAAAAGCGGAATCATTTCGGCTAGTTCCGGACCATGCTGGTTGCCGGTCAGGGCTACCCGCACAGGCATGAACACGAATTTGCCGCCCAGCTTGGTTTCTTTCTGTACCGCTTTGAACATGGCCTTTACGCTGGCGTGGTCCAGGGTTTCTGCAGCCTGGAGTTTGGCCAGGAAGGAAGCGATAACCGTAGGAACGGTTTCGGCCTTCAGGGCATCTACTGCATGAACGCCCTTTTCTTCGTCCACTTCAAAGTCAAATTCATCGTTGAAGTACATTTCTACGCAGCCAGGAATCTGGGCACCGTATTCAGCCTGGTCCTTGGCAGTGAGGATGACCTTATTCAACCATTCAGCCTTGTCACCGGTTTCTTCCCCGGTCATATAGCCAGCCTGGATCATGAAAGGTTTGGCAAAGGCAATGTATTCTTCATCGGTCATCTGGCGCATATAGTGGGCGTTCAGCCAGTTCAGCTTTTCAATATCGAACACAGCCGGATTCTTGGCAACATGGGCCATATCGAATTGGGCAATCAGTTCTTCCCGGCTGAAGATTTCCTGTTCGGAATTGGGAGCCCAGCCCAACAGGGCCAGGAAGTTCACAATGGCATCGGGCAGGTAGCCCAGCTGTCTGTATTGGTCCACGGAAGTAGCCCCATGGCGCTTGGACATTTTCTTCTTGTCCTTGCCCAAAATCAGGGAAATGTGGCCAAACTTGGGTTTTTCAAAGCCCAGGGCATCGTACAGCAGCAGCTGCCGCGGGGTATTAGACAGATGTTCCTCAGCCCGGATAACCATATTGACTTTCATCAGGGCATCATCGATGACCACCGCATAGTTGTAGGTGGGAATCCCATCTTCCTTGACGATGATAAAGTCGCCAATGCCGTCGGATTCGAAATGCACGTCGCCGCGCACCATATCATGGACCACAATGTCCTGGCCTTCCGGTACCCGGAACCGCACGGTGGGTTTCCGGCCTTCGGCTTCGTACTGGGCCCGCTGTTCCGGAGTCAGGTTCCGGCATTTGCCCATATAGCGGGGCATTTTGCCTTGGGCTTTCAGTTCTTCCCGTTCTGCTTCCAGTTCTTCCGGGGTACAGTAACAATAGTAGGCTTTGCCTTCCGCCAGCAGTTTATCGGTGTATTTCTTGTAGATGTCCAGCCGTTCCATTTGGCGGTACGGACCGTTGGGGCCGCCTACATCTACGCCCTCATCCCAGTCAATGCCCAGCCATTTCAGGGCGTTTTTGATATTTTCTTCCCATTCCGGTTTGGAACGGTCCTGGTCGGTGTCTTCAATTCTCAGCAGCATGGTGCCGTGGTTTTTCCGGGCTACCAACCAGTTGAACAGGGCAGAACGAGCGCCCCCAATATGGAACGGCCCGGTAGGGCTTGGTGCAAAGCGAACTTTCAAATTGTTATCCATGAATTCTTCCTCCCAAGTATGTAATAGATTATTGAATCAAACTGACCACGGCTTCGGCAGCGATACCTTCCCCTCTGCCGGTAAAACCGAGTTTTTCAGTTGTGGTTGCCTTGACGTTCACGTCTTCTGGAGCTAACCCCAGGTCAGCTGCCACGTTGGCCAGCATGGCCGGCTCGTAGGAAGCCAGCTTGGGCTTTTGGGCAATGATGGTGATGTCGGCGTTGCTGATCTGCCAGCCCCTCTCCTTCACCCGGGCCACCACGTCCGCCAGCAATTTGCGGCTGTCGGCGCCCAAAAACGCAGGATCCTGGTCCGGGTACAGCCGGCCAATGTCTCCCAGGCCCGCTGCCCCCAAAAGAGCATCCATCAGGGCATGGAGTGCCACATCCGCATCGGAATGGCCGTCCAGCCCCAGTTCATAGGGAATGGTTACCCCGCACAAAATCAATTTCCGTCCGGGCACCAGCCGGTGCACGTCGTACCCGGAACCCACGTGAAACTTCATGTTCTCAGCACCCTTTCCCTGCACCAGCCCCTCCGCCCAGGCAAGGTCGGAAGGCGTGGTGATTTTTTGGTTGTTGTAGGAGCCCAGCACCAGCGTCACCGGGTGTCCCAGGGCTTCTGCCAGGGACGCATCGTCCGTCACCGCCACCGGATGGGTTTTGGCGTAGGCGTAGCATTCCTTCAGCAGGGGCAGGGAAAAAATCTGGGGTGTCTGCACGGCCCACAGCTTGCTGCGGTCCAGGGTTTTCTCCACCTGTCCCCCAGCCTCCTGCTTGATGGTGTCCTTGCAGGGCACCGCCGCAATGGCCGCCCCGCTTTCCCTGGCAGCTTCCCACACCCGGCTAAACAGCTGGGCGTCCGCAAAGGGCCGTGCCCCATCGTGGACGGCCACCCAGGCTGGAGCATCAGGCAGCTGGTCCACGGCGTGGGAAACGGAATCCTGCCGCTCCTTGCCGCCAGTTACCACAGTGTAGGACAGGCCGGGGTACTGAGCCGCCGCATAGTGATCCAGCAGCTCCTTTGCCTGGGCTTCCTCCCCTGCGGCCACCGTGACCAGGACCTGGGCCACCCCAGGCACCTGGCTCAGCTGGTGCAGGTTGCGGACCAAGATGGGAATCCCGGCCAAATGGGCATAATTTTTATTATACCCCAATCCCAGCCGTTTGCCCATCCCCGCCGCAGCCACGATGATATAGAGTTGGTTCATATGCACCCGTCCTTATTTCAGTTTGGCAAAGACCATCCGGCCTGCAGAGGTTTGCAGCACGGAGGTAACAATCACCGGCAGGGTGGAGTTCACGGCTTTCCGGCCGCCTTCCACCACCACCATGGTGCCGTCTTCCAGGTACCCGATGGCCTGGCCGGGTTCCTTCCCGTCCTTGGCCAGATACAGCTGGATTTCTTCCCCCGGCAGCAGGGTCTGCTTCAGGGCATTGGCCAGGTCGTTGATGTTCAGGACTTTGACCCCCTGAATCTCTGCTACCTTGGCCAGGTTGAAATCATTGGTGGCCACAATGCCGTTTTTCTCCCGGGCCAGCCGGACCAGCTTGGTGTCCACCTCGGTGATATCATCATAATCCCGATCGCTGATTTCCACTTCCACCGCTTTGTTGGCTTGAATTTCCCGGACGATATCCAATCCTCTCCGGCCCCGGTTCCGCTTGAGCGTATCCCCGGAATCCGCAATTTTCTGCAGCTCCTCCAGGACGAACTTGGGAATGACCACCACGCCCTCCAGGAAGCCCAGACGGATTACCTCCAAAATTCTGCCGTCAATCAAAACGCTGGTATCAAGAAATTTATAAGTGCGGGAAACGTTCCGGTTATTGGCTTTCTTGGCGTTGTCCTTGTTCCGGGAAAACCACAGCCGGTTAAAAAATGAAATGATATCTGCGCGTTTGTTAAGCGCCACTTTGGCCCCTACCAGTGCACCCAGTATGCTGAAAATCAGGGAAATGTACGGCCCCACAATGGGCAGCCGGGAAAACGACGTTCCCAAAAGTGCGGCAACCACCAGGCCCAAAATCACGCCGATGGACAGCACAAAAATATCGCTGGTGGGCAAATCTCCCAAATACGTAGCCATGGCTTCCGAAAAATGCAGGATATTCCGGTTGATGGTAGGAGCGGCCAGCTTGCCAATATAGGCAAAAATCAGGACACCTGCCACACCCATGACCAGATCCAGGACGGTGACGCCCAAAAATCCCACTTTCAGGACTTCAACGCCAATATAATCCACCAAGATGCTGGAAACAAATTCCGACAGCAATACACCGATGACGGCAAAAACCAAAATGATGAGACATTTTGTAATTTTTTCAATCATTATTCTCACCTCCTTTATTTGACTTTATCCTTTTATTGTACTATAAGCCCCACTGAAAGAAAACAGAAAAAGGGAGATTGTCAAAGAAAAACCTTTTCTCAAACAATCTCCCTTTTTAAATTTGTAACGTTTTGCACATTATATAAATTGTTCCAGCCAGGCTTCGCTCTTTTGCTCATCTACGGATTCTACCAGCATCACTTCGCTGAGCAGAATCTGTTTGGCGGTGGTGAGCAGGCGCCGCTCCCCGGTGGACAATTTCTTGTCATTTTCCTGGACGGACAGGGTCCGGACCACATCGGCCACCTGGAAAATATCCCCGGTTTTCATTTTGTCTACATATAAATTGTAGCGGCGATTCCAGGTAATCTTCTTCATGACATTTTCCGGACGGGCTTTCAGCACATCTTCCACTTCCGGCATAACCTGTTTGTTCACTATAGGCCGCAAGCCAATTTTGTTAACATTCACTTCTGGGATCATGACTTTCATATCACTAAGCAACATATCTAAAATAAAATAATTCACGGGCCGACCATTGACTTGGCGCTTTTCTACATCTTTAATCACGGCTGCACCATGCATGGGGTACAGTACTTTGTCTCCTACAGTAAACATCGAGCCTGCCTCCTTACCTACAGGATTAAAAAAAAATAAAACTTCAGCTCTTATAGTTTACCACAAAACCCCAGTTTAAGTCAAATTTTAGATTATAGCACTATAGCAATACATATGTCAACACGTTATTCCAAAGAAAGCGGCCAAATTTCTCAGTCGCTATAGAAAGCTTGAATGGCTTCCTCTACGGAACCTGCTTCCACGATGCCGGCTGCCGGCAGCTTCTTCCCTTTGGGGAAGCTTCCCCGGGGCACAATGAACTTGCGGAAGCCCAGCTGGGCCGCTTCCCGGATTCTCCGGTCCACCATGCCCACCCGGCGCAGCTCCCCGGTCAGGCCCACTTCTCCAATGGCCAGTACCCCTGTGGGAATGGCCCGGTTCCGGTAGCTGGACACCAAAGCACCCAAAATGGCCAGGTCCGCCGCCGGCTCCTTGATTTTCATGCCTCCCAGGCAGCTGGCGTAGGCGTCCTGGTCGCCGAAATTCATGCCACAGCGCTTTTCCAGCACCGCCAGCAGCATATTCACCCGATTAAAGTCCACCCCTACCACCGTCCGGCGGGGCAGGCCAAAGGGCGTATGGCTGACCAGAGCCTGGATTTCTGCCAGGATGGGCCGATTGCCCTCCATAACGGCGGTAATCACCGAGCCCGGCACCGGCTGCTCCTTGGTTTCCAGAAACAGCCCGGAAGGATTGGACACTTCCTGGAGCCCATCCTCCTCCATGGAGAAGATACCGCACTCGCTGGTGGAGCCAAAACGGTTCTTCAGGGCCCGGAGCACCCGGTAGGTATAGGAACGGTCCCCTTCAAACTGGAGCACCACGTCCACCATGTGTTCCAGCAGCCGGGGACCGGCGATGTTGCCTTCCTTGGTTACGTGACCGATGATCACCACTGCAATGCCCGTTTCCTTGGCAAAGGTCAGCAGCTTGGCGGTGCACTCCCGCACCTGCCCCACACTGCCCGCAGCCGTTTCCAGCTCCTGGTTGTACATGGTCTGGATGGAGTCGATGACCAATAGTTCCGGCTGGCTCTGCCGGGCCTGGACCAGAATGGTGCCCAGCTCGGTGGCCGTCATGATTTGCAGACTGTCCGTGGCCTTGCCCAGCCGTTCGGCCCGCATGGCCGTTTGGGCTTCGGACTCCTCCCCGGACACATACAGGACCTTCTTGTGCCGGGCCGCCGCCTTCATGGACACGTCCAGCACAATGGTGGATTTGCCGATGCCCGGAGCGCCCCCCAGAAGAATCAGGGAGCCGGGAACAATGCCGCCCCCCAACACCCGGTCAAATTCCTGGATGCCGGTGGTCAGCCGTTCCACGTGGACCTTGGCCACCTGGCTGATGGTTTTGGGCACGGGCCGTTCCGCGGTCTGGAGGTAGGAGGGCCGCTGCTTGGTAGGCGCGCTGTCCACCTCCTCCACCAGGGAATCCCAGGTGCCGCATTCCGGACACTTGCCCAGCCATTTTACCGAAGAATAGCCGCAGTTTTGGCACACATAGCGGGTTTGGGTTTTAGCCACAGTTATTCGTCCTCCCGACTCAGTAGTTTGTAGGCCGTCTTCACCATATGCTGCTTATCCTTTTCGGACATATGGTCACCCAATACGGCCAAAAAGTATTCCAGCAGGCTGGCTTCCCGGTTGGTAATGAATTTGTGGGCCGCCAGGGCGTTGACCATCTGCCGGGCCGTCTGGGTTTCTGCCGGCGGCAGCAGCGCCTGGGTTGGCTCCTGCTGGGGCAGCCGGATAATCCGGATAAAACCGCCATTTCCCCGTTTGGATTCAACTTCGAACCCCCGCTCTGGGGTAAAGCGGGTGGTCAGTGTATAGGTAATCTGCGACGGGGCACAGGAAAGTTTCTCGGCCAGCTGGCTTCTTTTGACGTTTACGGCGTCTTGTTCATTGGCGAAAAGTTCGCTGATAATGAATTGTTCGATAACATCTGCTATATTCCGCATAGCAGGACCTCCTTTGTACTCTATTATATTTGACTTTTTGACATTTTGCAAATGTTTCGGCCAAAAAGTTACCCTTTTGCACAAATTTGCGTGAATTGTTTCCACAGCTTTGGTGAGAGTAAAGAAGCTGTGCCCCGGAATCGGCCCACGAAAAAACACCACCCAAAGGACAGCAGCCCCTCAGGTGGTGTTTCTTATAAAGTATTCTAGGCTCTTGCCTCGTTTTCCAGGCAGCGGGCGGCACAGGTGCGCAGAGTTCCTGTTTCCTCCGGCCGGATATGGTCTGCCATCAGGGGCACCACTTGTTCCACCAGAGCCTCAGGCGACGCCTGGAGCAGGTTTTCCGGCAGCAGCAGCTCTTTTGCCGCCTCCACCTCCGGCACCGGTTCCCCCTGCTGCCAATCCTGCCGGCAGTTGTAGGGACAGGCGTCCTGACAGGCATCACAGCCGCAAATCCAGGAGCCAAACTGCTCCGCCGTCAAATGGGGCGGCACCTGGCCCCCGCCAAAGGTGGTCCAAAAGGACACACAGGACAGGGGATTCATGGTGTAGGGCCCGCACAGGGCGTGGGTTTTGCAGGCGTTCTGGCAGGCCTTGCAGGTATCGGCGCAGGGCCTGAGATTGTGGCTTTCCCGGTACTCGCAGGAAACGTCAAGCAGGTACCCTTCCAGTTCATAATAGGAGCCCTTTTCCCCGTAGAAAAAATTGTTCTTGCGAAAAATCCCCAGCCCCGCTGCCACCGCCGCATACCGCAAGGGCAGGATCCGAGCCGGCAGGTGGGTTTCCCCACCCAAAAACCGCACTCCCTGCTCCGTCAGCCAGGCTTCAAAAGCCAGCTTCTGCTGGCGCTGGGGGCTGTCCGGCAGGGAATCCGCCGAAAGCAGAAAGGACTTGGCGTATTTGCCCTGGAGCTCCTTGGGAAAACGGTACTTGCCCAGCCAGTTGGTGCAGACCAGCACGCTTTTGGCCCAGGGATAATCCTCCTGCAACCGGGTAAACCCGCTAAGTCCCTGATACACCGCCTTGCTCTCCGGAATCTTGGCTTCCCGTTCCCGCAGCCTCTCGCCGTAGCCCTCTAGTGCAGAAAGGGGAATCACCCCGCAGTTGTCATAGCCATATTCCAGAGCCGCTGCATGAATGGCAGCTCCCGTTATGTTCTTTTCCATTGTTCCACCCTTCTAGCAATACTGCTTTCTATATTCCCGGTACACAGCCAGCAGCTGCTGTTCCATTTCCACCAGACGCTCCGGGTCCCTGCTCAGCCGAAACAGCAGCAGTTCCCCTTCGTAAAGGGCAAAGAGCCGGGCGGCCAAAGGCCCTGCCTGCTCCTGGGTCAGCCCCGATTGCAGGAGAACCTGTTGAAAAAGCCTTTGCAGCTCCTCCATCGCGGCCATATAGGTCTTTCCCAGTTCCGGATGGGAAAAGGCCACCTCCATGCCCACCACCGCAATAGGACAGCCATAATGCCTGCCGGCAGCCGCCCCCTCCTGCATGGGCTTCATAAACCGGGGAACAAAAGTCTCCCAAGCCGCAGCCTTTGCAAAGCCCTGGAGCCACTCAAAAACCACCCGGTGGTAATAGCCCACCACCGCTGCCGCCAGTTCCTCTTTGGATTTGAAATAAAAATAAAAGGACCCCTTGGTCAGCCCCGAGGCCTTCAAAATATCGCTTAAACCCGTTGCCTCATAACCATTGCGCCAAAACAAATCCCCAGCGCAGACAATGAGATGCTCCTTGCTTGCTTCCCCTTTTTTCATAGTATCCCTCCTCGCTTGTTATAAAATAAACCAATCGGTCTATTTTGTCAAGAAAGAAATTCCCATAAAAAAGCAGGAGCCAAAACGCAGCCTGACTGCTGCCCTGACTCCTGCCCTAAACCCGTTATTTCGTTTTCCGTACCAGCTCCAGCAGCCGGCCGAGAATATAAAACCCGCACAGGAACCATACCCCGTACCGCAGATATTGCTCCACCTCAGCGTAGTACACCCCCACCGCCAGAACCACCATACACAGATCCGTGAACTTCAGCTTCACTTGCAATTCACCTCCCGAGCAGCATAAACCCCAGCCCCGTCGTCAATTACAGTCTAGACCGTTAAGGAGAATTTCTCAAGAGGGAGTTGCAGGAAGCAAAAAGATGGAAAATACATACGCTTATTTTGTTTTAGAGGCATCTTTGCTAAAAGGGTTCGACTCGTGTAATGCACATCGAAATTCATCGCAATACCCCAGGCCTTCACCAAAATTGTCCTCCTTGCCCTTTTTGCAAAAAACAGGAACTCCGTTTTCATCGTGCTCACAAAACCAGCAAAAATCGCATACTGGGTCACATATAGGATCATCACAAATATATGCCAAATCAATTTCTCCTCATAAGCACTTAGCCTAGTGAGGTTCTATCATTTTTACCCATTATACTCTGCTGACCATATCTTGCCAAACTTATCTACCGCATAATGAACTTTGACATGTTGTTACCTATAAAGGGGGCGATTGCAAATACATGGCAAGCAGTGGTCCATTGGGATTTCTGCCTCACGGCTAAATTATTACAAATAAATAGTATTACAATGAAAATACAGTGGAAAATTATCAATTGCTCACCAAAGAAAACAATGTTATAAAACAAACAATGAATGCTTAACGGCATTCCCTTCTTTCGACTTGTTTTTTTGCCATAGCGGTCAACTTTTCTAGCAGTAAATCAGCGGCCCATTTTGGTTGTACTATTTCAGTCTGCGCATCAATACATACAATAGTTCGCTCCTGTCCCCTATTAACATTACTGTTAGCGCCTCTTTCATACGTCCAATCAGGCATAAGAAAAGCCTGTTGCCGAAGCAGGGGACCTAATTAATTTTCTCTATTGATTTGATATCCTCTATATAGAACCTATAGCACCTATCCTTTACTCCGGGAAATTCCAAAATAATAGATTCATCTTCCTCGTCTTCAATTTCACCAGCTGGATAATAATCAGCTACATACCCCTTCCAAATTTTTCCATTTACATCAGTTAGTTCTACATTTTGATTTAAATAATCATATAGTTTTTTCATTCTCGTTCACCCACCTTGGCAAGATAGGAGTTCCTTTCTTTGGATAATGGATTGTAAAGCCCGTAGTATCTGATTCTTTCTCTGTTCTTCTGTCACGCAACCGGCCAACTACCTTATTTCCTATAATTCTTTCAGAATAATTCCATTTTCCACTTTTATTATACATTATTTCCCCGGTTCATTGGTACTTATTAACCAATTCTGTATATGTCAACATTTTCTCAGTAGATCTGCATCAACTGTGCTAGTTCAGCCTGCGCAGGAAATTCCTCGCTAAGGACCAGCCAGCACTACCTAAAAAAACAGGTAGCTTTTTTCGTTCCTAATGCTATAATGAAAATGAAGAAGGGGAAGGGCAGTGCCCTGTCCCTTGCTCTGTGTTAGCCTTTCAGATAAGCGATTATCGTAATTAATCCGGTCAAGATTGTAATTACATTCGCCGCTATCTGAAGGGCTTTTTCTATTTTTCCATTTGCTGGCAGTGCGGACTCAGTCTGCCAACAGTCCCGGGTGAGCCCCATCCTAGACCCGCTCTGCGGCCAGAGCGGGTCTTTTCCTTCCCCTTAACAGTGCGCGCCAAGCAGCACACTGTTAAGGAGAAGGCAATTGCGGCGCCAGCGCCGCAAAAAGCATGGCACCTTGTGCAGCTCCTTAATCCCCCCATTCCCCACACGCAAAAAACAACCCCATCTGCAAGCAGATGGGGTTTCGCTTTTTTCTAAAGCACTATATCTTTGATTTGGCCAGCTGCCAAATCGTTCAATTCTAATGGCAGGAGTACTAGGATTCGAACCCAGATCGACGGTTTTGGAGACCGTAGCTCTACCATTGAACTATACTCCTGTGGAGCGGAAAACGAGATTCGAACTCGCGACCCCCACCTTGGCAAGGTGGTGCTCTACCACTGAGCTACTTCCGCATTGGCGACCCAGGACGGACTCGAACCGACGATCTCCGCCGTGACAGGGCGGCATTCTAACCAACTGAACTACTGGGCCATTTGTTTTTTGTCAGTTCCCTGACAGGTGTATATATTATCATAGTTGGGCAGGTTTGGCAAGAGAAAAATTAAATTTTTTTTAGTTTTTTTCTTGCCTTTTTTCTGCCACTTTTTCAATTGAGTTTTGCTGTACCCTAGTCTCTCAAAATGCCCTGGAAGGTGGTTTGGACATGGTCCACTACCTTCTTGATGATAGGATCGATTTCCTGGTCCTGGAGGGTCTTATTCAGGTCCTGGAAGGTCAGGCTAAAGGCTACGGACTTGCACCCTTCCTTCACCTGTTTACCGGTGTACACGTCAAACAGTTTGACGCTGGTGAGCAGCGGCCCTGCCTGGCTGCGGATTTCTTCCTGAAGGTCGGCAGCGGATACTTCCTGGGGCACCACTACGGCAATATCCCGGGAGGTGTTGGGGAACTGGGGAATATGGGTGAACTGGGGCACCCGTTTGGCGGCTTCGGTCAGGCAGTTGACGTCGCATTCCAGTACGTAGGTTTCGCTGCTGAGGCCAAAGCGTTCCTGGACCTGGGGATGGACAGCACCCAAAAAGCCGATGACGTTGTCGTTATAGACAATGTAGGCACTCTTGCCAGGATGCAGGAAGGGTTCATCGGCAGCCCGGTAGGTCAGGCCGGTGACCTGGAGTTTTTCCATCAGGCCTTCAAAAACGCCCTTCAGATCAAAGAAGTCGAAGCTGTCCTTGCTTTCCGTCCAGTTCAGTTCGTTCCGGCGGCCGCTCAGGGCAATGCACAGGCGGGTCTTTTCTTCCGGTTGCTCCGTAATGGGCAGGCCCTTGGGGATAAATACCCGGCCCACTTCAAACAGGGCAATCCGGTCGTTCTGCCGGGCCTGGTTGTAGGCAGCGGTGTTCAGCAGGCTGGGCACCATGGTAGTGCGCATGGTCTTAAAGTCATCGCTGATGGGGTTCATAATCTGCACTGCCTGGCGCCGGGCGTCGTCTGCCTGAAGGCCCAGCTTGTCAAAGCAGTTTGCGTTGATAAAGGTGTAGCTCATGATTTCGTTCAAGCCGCAGTCGGTGAGGTAATCCCGCATGGTGTCCTTCACGTCTTCTACAGGAGCCTGGCCGCCGCCTGCCATATCCAGCTGGGGCAGCGTGGAGGGCAGCCGGTCGTAGCCGTACATCCGGGCCACTTCTTCGCTCAGGTCCGCATCACAGGTGCAGTCCTTACGCCAGGTGGGCACGATTACCCGCCAGGAGCCGTCAGCTTCCTTGTTGACGGTAAAGTTCAGGTTGGTGAGGATTTCTTCCATTTCGGCATCGGAAATGTCCATGCCAATGCGTCCCCGGAGGGCAGCGGGCACAGCCTTGATTTCCACCGGTTTTACTTCCACCGGGTAGGCTTCCACAATGCCGGCCACGGACTGGCAGGCACCCATTTCTTCCAACAGGTGCACCGCCCGGTTCAGGGCATCGTGGTCGGTAATGGTATCCACGCCCCGTTCAAACCGCTGGGAGGCTTCACTGCGCAGGCCCAGGGCTTTGGAGGTGCGGCGGATGGTGGGACCATGGAAGGTGGCGGATTCCAGCATGACGTTCACGGTCTTGTCCGTCACTTCCGTAGCCAGACCGCCCATTACGCCGCCCAGGCCAATGGCCTTTTCCGGGTCAGCGATAACAATCATATCCGGGGTCAGGTCCCGTTTCTGGCTGTCCAAGGTCACCAGGGTTTCCCCTTCCTTGGCCCGGCGGACAATCCAGGTATGGTCCTTCACCTGGTCGTAGTCATAGGCATGCATGGGCTGGCCCAGTTCCATCATCACGTAGTTGGTCACGTCCACCACATTGCTGATGGGACGGATGCCCACAGCCCGCAGCACCTTCTGCATCCATTCCGGAGATTCGGTAACCTTGATGTTCTTTACCATACGCAGGGCAAACCGGGAGCACAGGTCCGGGCATTCGATGGAAACCTTGCCCAGGTCTGCCACGTTGCCGCCGGCAGCGTCCAAGGTGGACAGTTCGGGCAGCCGCACGGGTACCTTGGTGAGTGCCCCAATTTCCCGGGCCAGGCCCAGCATATTGAAGCAGTCGCCCCGGTTGGCGGTCAGGTCAATATCCAGCACCACGTCGTTAAGGCCCAGCAGGTCCTTGACGTCCACGCCGATGGGAGTGGTATCCGGCAGAATGAAAATGCCTTCCCGCTGTTCAGGCAGCAGGAGTTTGGCATCAATGCCCAGTTCCTCGGCGCTGCACAGCATGCCGTTAGAATCCAAGCCGCGCATTTTGGCTTTCTTGAGTGTCATGCCTTTGGGCAGCGTGGAGCCTACCACCGCCACCGGCACCAGGTTCCCCTGCTTCACGTTCTGGGCACCAGTGAGAATCTGTACCAGTTCTCCCTGGCCCAGATCCATCTGGCACACCCACAAATGGTCGGAGTTGGGGTGGCGCTCGATTTGGGCCACCTTACCGGTAATAACGCCTTCCAGGCCCTTGCCCAGGTGAATGACCTGCTCCACTTCCAGGCCGGCCCGGGTCAGTTTCTCCGCCAGGTCTTCAGGAGAGAGGGTAATATCTACATATTGTTTTAACCAATTGATCGATGCTAACATATTCGCTTTGCCTCCTATTTAAAACTGGCGGATGAACCGCAGGTCATTTTCAAAGAACAGACGCAGGTCATCGATGCCGTAGCGCAGCATGGCAATCCGTTCTACGCCCATACCAAAGGCAAAGCCGCTGACCTTGTCCGGGTCATAGCCGCTCATGCGCAGCACGTTGGGATGCACCATGCCGGCGCCCAGAATTTCCAGCCAGCCGGAGTTCTTGCAGACCCGGCAGCCGGAGCCGCCGCAGATCACGCAGCTGATATCCACTTCGCAGGAAGGTTCCGTAAAGGGGAAGAAGCTGGGGCGCAGGCGGATTTTTACCGAAGAGCCGAACATTTCCTTGCAGAACAGTTCCAGGGTGCCCTTCAGGTCAGCCAGGCTGATGTTCTTGTCCACCACCAGGCCTTCCACCTGATGGAACATGGGAGAATGGGTGGCGTCGTAGTCGTTCCGGTATACCGTGCCGGGGCAGATCATGCGGATGGGGGTGTTCCCCGGTCTTTGCTGCATGGTCCGGGCCTGGACGCCGGAGGTCTGGGTACGCATCAGAATATCTTCGGTGATGTAGAAGGTGTCCTGCATATCCCGGGCCGGATGGTCCTTGGGCAGGTTCAGGGCTTCAAAGTTGAAATAGTCGGTTTCCACTTCCGGGCCTTCTTCCACCTCAAACCCCATATGCATAAAGACTTTCTTGATTTCCCGCAGGGTTTGGGTTACCGGATGCAGGTGCCCCAAAGCCGGCTGACGGCCGGGCAGGGTAATATCCAAGGTTTCGGCAGCCAGTTTTTCTTCCATTTGACGGGCTTCCAGCACCTTCATTTGTTCGTTGATCCGTTCCTCCATCTTGGCCCGGACTTCGTTGACCATTTTGCCGATTTTCGGCCGTTCTTCCGCAGCCACGTCCCCCAGGGTACGAAGAATGGAGGTCAAGGCCCCCTTCTTGCCCAGGTATTGCACACGGATATTTTTCAGGTCTTCTACGCTCTTTACTTCACTCAGATCCTTTTGGATCTTTTCCCGCAATTCCTGCAGCTTGTCACTCATAGCAACGCCTCCTAAAAAAATAAACCTCCACCCCTGGTTAGGGGCGAAGGTTCGCGGTACCACCCT
This sequence comes from Acidaminococcus sp. AM05-11, assembly GCF_003472805.1. NCBI lineage: Bacteria > Bacillati > Bacillota > Negativicutes > Acidaminococcales > Acidaminococcaceae > Acidaminococcus > Acidaminococcus sp. AM05-11. Next base: position 95,752 of record NZ_QRMX01000007.1, read on the forward strand.
ATTTTGTACTCTTTAGCCGGTAACGGGGCCAGCGCCGGGCCTACTCCGTTCAGCCCGAATGCTCCCAAGTGAACTTCACCTGCCGGTCCGGGTGCGGCTTTCACCTGTTCCGCACTCTCTGTGCCTTTCCACTGCAAGCTACTCTCTTGTTCATCGCACAAGTATGAAATTCGTTCATGCCCTATATTATAACATGACGGGGCAGGAACCGCAATATTTCTTTGGTTTCTGTACAGCTCCCTATTTCACGTACACAATGGTGGCACCGAAGCCGCCTTCGCTTTGGGGAGCGATTTCCGTTTTCTTCACGTTGGGATGCTGGTTCAGGTACTCAGTAAGCCCCTTGCGCAGCATGCCCGTGCCCTTGCCATGGACCAGCCGGAACCGTTCCATGCCGGCCAGAAGCGCATCGTCGATGGCCTTATCCACATAGGGAATGGCCTCGTCCACGGTTTTGCCCCGGACATCAATCTGGACCGTGGCGTCCTGGGCCTTCTTCACAAACAGGTTATGGCTCTGGCTGGTGGTCCGGCGCAGGGTCTTATGGGTGGAGGTTTTGGCCGGCTGGTTTTCTTCCTTCAGCAGCAGGCAGTCCTTCATCCGGGCGTTCATTTTCATAATGCCAATGCGGACGGTGACCTCATTGCCGTTAATGGCAGCGATGACCCCGCTTTGGCCCAGCTTCTTCACGTACACGTGCTTGCCCACGGCGGCGTTTCCGCTGGTGAGCCCCTGACCTTCCGGCACCGGTTTGCCGTCAATGGAGAAGTTCTTGTTCAGGATTTTCCGGGACAGTTCCGCCAGTTCTTCCACCTTGGTGGTTTCCACGATATTCTGGTTGGCCCGGAGTTCCTTCAGAATGGCCGTGCTTTCCTTCCGGGCGTTCCGGTACAGTTCGTCGGCCTGTTCCCGGGCCTTGCGCAGGATGGCGTTCTTGCTCTTATCCAGCTCGTTTTTCTGGTGGACCAGCTCGTTGCGCAGGTATTCCGTTTCCCGGCGGAGGGTTTCGATTTCTTCCTTCCGGCTTTCGTATTCCCGGCGTTCCCCTTCCAGGTTCTGGAGCACCCGTTCCATATTGCTGTGCCCTTCCCCGATGAAGGTTTTGGCCCGGTCCAGGATTTCCTGGGGCAGGCCAAGCCGCTGGCTGATGTAGAAGGCGTTGCTGCTGCCCGGCACGCCCATCAGCAGCTTGTAGGTAGGCCGCAGGGTTTCCGGGTCAAATTCCACGCTGGCATTTTCCATGCCCTCGTGTTCGTAGGCAAAGGTCTTCAGTTCGCTGTAGTGGGTGGTCATAATGGTGAGCACGTGCTTGTCGTACAGGTACTGGATCATGCTCATGGCAAGGGCCGCACCTTCGGTGGGGTCGGTCCCCACGCACACTTCGTCCACCAGCACCAGGTCCCCTTCCCGGACCTCGTCCAGGATACTGATCATGTTCTTCATATGGCCGGAGAAGGTGGACAGGCTCTGCTCGATGCTCTGCTCGTCGCCAATGTCCGCATAGACCCCGCCAAAGACCGGCAGCACCGCTTCCTGAGCAGGTACAAAGAGCCCCGCTTGGGCCATCAGAGCAAAAAGCCCCACGGTTTTAAGGGCTACCGTCTTACCGCCGGTATTGGGGCCGGTAATGAGAAGCGTGGTAAAGCCGTCCCCCAGAGTAATGTCCAGGGGCACCACCTTTTGGGGATCCAAAAGGGGATGGCAGCCCTTGGTAATGCGCACCCGCTGGGCCGTACCCATCATAGGCCGGCAGCAGTGGAGGTGCTGGGCCATATTGGCCTTGGCGGAAATCAGGTCCACCTTGGCAGCTACGTCCAGGGAGCTCAGAATATTGTCCGCCTCAGCCCCCACGTGGCTGGTCAGGTTCCGCAGAATCCGTTCCACTTCCGCCTGCTCCTCCAGGTGGTACTTCTTGATGTCGTTGTTCAGGTTCACCACCGCCATAGGCTCGATGAACAGGGTGGCCCCGGTGGAAGACTGGTCGTGGACCACCCCGGGGAAGTTCAGCCGGTATTCCTGCTTGATGGGAATAACGTACCGTTCCTCTCTCATGGTAACCAGGGCGTCCTGGAAGTACTTCTGGTTGTTGGGGTCGTGGAGGATGGCATTTAACTTATCCTTCACCCGGTTTTTGGCCACCAGAATGCCGGTGCGCAGGCCGGCCAGCTTCACGGAGGCGTTGTCCTTGATATCCCCTTTTTCGTCCAAAGCGGAGTTTAACTGCTTCATCAGCCGGGAGAAATCCCCCAGCTCCGGGCCGTAGGTCCGAAGGGCTGCGTAGTCGTCCTCCAGTTCCACCAGAAACTTTTTCAGGTGCTGGAGCCCTTCAATGGTATCGTTAATGGCCTTGAATTCTTCCGGCTCCAGGATGCTCCCCACCCGGGTGCGCTTTACCATGGCGGTAATATCGCTCATGCCGCCTAGGGGCAGGCGCTGGCCTTCCTCCAAAAGCCGCAGGGCTTCGGCGGTTTCTTCCTGGGCCAGTTTCACTTTTTCAAAGCTGGAGGAGCTTTGGAGCTCCAGGGCCAGTTTCCGTCCCAGGGACGTACCGGCCTCCTTTGCCAGCATTTCTTTGACTTTATCAAATTCCAGTGTATTTACGGCAAATCTGGCCATTATAAGACTCCTCTAAAATAATGTCCCCGGGTGGTATGGGGCGGATTCTCCTCCACCCGGCTTTCCCCGTCCAGAAGCCCCCGGTAGGTAGCTACCGTCACTCCTACTTCTTCCGGGGTGTAGCTCCGGAGGTCCAGGCGCAGTTGGGCAATGCCCAGTTTTTCCATATCCTTTACATGGGCCTGCATGGACAGGAAATGGCCGTTCAGCACGTGCATCCGGCCGTATTGGTCCTGCTTCAGGGGGAAGTGTTCCTTCTTCCGGTCTTCCAGGTAGGTGGGCTGCTTGCACTGATAGCTGCAGCTGCCCTTGTCCAGGTGCCCCAGGAAACTGCCGGTGACGCAGTATTCGGACACCATCATTTCCAGGGCCCCTTCCGCCAGGCAGGCCACCGGCAGCGGGGATTTCCGCACCAGGCCCCCCACCTGGGCAAGGGTCAGTTCCGGTGACAGGGTGACGCCGGCAAAGCCCTGTTCCAGCCAGAACAAGATGCTCTGGCTGTTAAAGATATTCAGGCCGTAATCGGCCCACAGGGGAACGCCGGTTTCCCGGGCCATTTCCACCAGACCATTATTGGCCAGGAGGAACCCGTCCGCGCCCCACTCTTTCCATTCCTTAAACGCATGGGCAAAGTAGCCCAGCTGGCCTTCGCTGACAATCCGGGAGGTGGCGGCCACCCACTGCTTGCCCCTGGTTTTGGCCCAGCCGGCCACGGTCTGGTAGTCCTGGGCCCGGAGCAGGGGCAGGCTGTAGCTGTCCCCGCCCAGAATCAGCACATCGGCGCCGGCATCCAGGGCAATCTTGGCCTTTTCCAGGGTATCCACATGGACCGCCAGTTCGCTGTGCTTGCGCAGGGTATGGTTTTCCCGCTCCTTCAGCCAGGCGTTCTGCCAGGTGACCTTCTTCCGGCTGGGCAGGAAGGCCTCCAGCCGGTTGTGGGTCAGCTGCTCTGCCGCCAGGCGCCGGGCTTCGTTGATTTCACTCATGGGCACCATGACCCCGTCATCCACTTCCAGAATCAGCTCGCCCAGGGAGAACTCGGTGGTTCCCAACCGGTCAATCTGTTTCCGGACTGCGGCTTCGTCCAGGGCGTGTTTCCGGGCCTTTTCCACAATAAATTCCGTTTGGCCATAGCCCTGGTTGCCGTCCTCATCGGTCATGGTCACGATCATGGGCTGGCCCAAATGGGCGGTGACCAGTACGCTTACCGGCAGCCGGTGCTTGTGGTCAGGGCCAAAGAACTGGGCAGCGTACTGCATCAGTTCGTTATCATAGGTCCGAAACACCCGGTCGTTTAACCGGATGCCCCGGGGTACGGCGATGGTCACCTGGCTGCCGGCCCGGGCCGCCGCCGTTTCCTTGCCTCCGCATTTCATTTTTTCCACCGTGGTCCCTACCCGGCCCCCTACGCTGACCCAGAACTCCAGGCCGTCGCCCAGGTGCAGGTCCTTGTCCAGCTTGATGGTTCCCGTAGCAAAGTCCTTGGACAGGGAAGCCACCCGGCCAATAAGCACGCCCCGGTTGTTGGGCCGGCGGTCGCTGATCATGGTGCGGCCCGGCTTCTTTTCCAGGTAGGCCGTGGTAAAGTCCCGGTTGAAAATCTGTTCGATGTTCTTCCGATCTTCCTCGGGCACGTGGTAGTTGCCGGCAAAGTAGCTGTCAATGGCCCGGCGGTAAATATCCGTAACCACTGCCACGTATTCCGGCCGCTTCATCCGGCCTTCAATCTTAAAGGAGCGCACCCCTGCCTCAATGAGCTGGGGCAGCACGTCCAGGGTATTCAGGTCCTTGGGACTCAAAAGGTAATGGCCTGCATCTACGTGGCTCAGCAGGTCCTCCCCCTGTTTGTCCACCAGGGTATAGGGCAGCCGGCAGGGCTGGGCACACCGGCCCCGGTTGCCGCTGCGGCCCCCGATCAGGCTGCTCATCAGGCACTGGCCGGAGTAGCAGATGCACAGGGCGCCGTGCATAAAGGTCTCAATCTCTCCCGGGGTCTTTTCGCAGATGGTCTTCAGGTCCTTCAGGGTGGTTTCCCGGGCAGGCACCGCCCGGACCATGCCAGTGTGGCAGGTGAAAATAGCACCGGCCGAATTGGTAACGGTCATCTGGGTGCTGGCGTGAAGGAGCAGCTCCGGCACCACTTTCCGGGCCAGCCGGATAACGCCCATATCCTGGACGATGATGCCGTCGGTACCGATATTGCTCAAAAAGGTCAGGTAATCCCCCAGGGCGGGCATTTCCTCGTCGTCCACCAGGGTATTTACCGTAACAAAAATCCGCACCCCGTGCAGATGGGCAAACTCCATGGCCCGCTTCAGTTCGTCGGGACCGAAGTTGTCGGCGTAGGCCCGGGCACCAAAGCTGCTGCCTCCCAGGTAGACGGCGTTGGCGCCAGCGTTAACGGCAGCTTCCAAGGCTTCCCAGGTGCCAGCCGGGGCCAGTAATTCTATATCATTTCTTTCCATGAATATTCTCCTATATGACAGGTTTCCTCAAATTAGACTCTGACTTATTATTTTACCATAATTGGTCAGGGAGTTCCACGGCAACCTGTGAGGGGTAAAAAATGGATATTGCAATCATCTACGTACTATGATGCTTTCTCAATACCCGTTCTACACATGGCCAGTATGGCCTAAGACTGGCCCCTGAGCGGTTTGCTGCTAGCTGCGCAGCTGCGTCCTAAGGACTTGCTTTGCAGGCAGCTATCGCATGGGCCTTATTGACCAAACAGCCACTTGCAGAATTTGTCGGGCTGTTTGGATGCGGCCGCAAAACGTTGTAGGGGCTGGCAGTCCGTAGGACTGACTGAGGAAGTTTGTTAAAATGTAGCCATAAATATGGGGTTTAAACCTCATCCGTCGCCTCCCGGCGACACCTTCTCCACGCTGGTATGCTATGAATAAAGTAGACTGGCATATAGTTAAACATCCTGGATTC
>NZ_QRMX01000070.1:0-511 GCF_003472805.1 Acidaminococcus sp. AM05-11
ACGAATCCAGGATGTTTAACTATATGCCAGTCTACTTTATTCATAGCATACCACCTTGCACCACTGTGGGGCGGAGAAGGCAAGCGGCCGGTGGCCGCTAAAATCCGCTGAAAAGAATTAGTAACTGGTTTAAACCAGGCGTTATGACCTGAATCTGTACTGACCAATTGATAATCATAATACCTGAATAAGAAACGCAAAAGCAAATATCAAGCGGACCTCTCCCTGGATTTCGGCCGAAGGCCGCTGCCTTCCACTTAACAGTGCGCTGCTTGGCACGCACTGTAGAAGGGGAAGGAACGTTCCGCCCCCCAGTGCAAAAGCGGAACAAGGTTGGGGTTCAACACCAGGATTAGATGCAAACTGAGAAATGTAAAACGCTTGGCTGGCCCCAACCGCCTTCCCTTGAACACGCCCCATCTGCGCCTTTGGAATTCTTATGCTAGGCGCATCTTCCCCATTTCAGCTGTTCCACAGCTGAAACGGAGAAGACAATGGGTGGAGAAGGCAA
>NZ_QRMX01000070.1:521-778 GCF_003472805.1 Acidaminococcus sp. AM05-11
TGGAGAAGGCAAGCGGGCGGTGGCCGCAGCATCCCATTTGGCCGCACCTTCAGTGAATCGCTAGCAGTACGTTTAACCACCGCCCCCAGATAATAGACAACCCAGCCCTACCCCGGGCTCTCTCCGGGAAGGGCTGGGTTATTGTTTTTCAAATAAGAAAAGACCCGAGTGAATCATCACTCGGGTCTTGCCTAACCGGCAGCGTCCTATCCTCCCGGACCGTTTCCAGTCGAGTACTTTCGGCGTATGAAGGCTTA
>NZ_QRMX01000071.1:0-762 GCF_003472805.1 Acidaminococcus sp. AM05-11
TCTTAGTGCCTAGGCATCCGCCGTATGCCCTTAGTAGCTTGACTTATCTCCTAGCAATATTCGGCCATTTCTTTGTCGCTCGTCGCAAATTTTCCTCGATATACTTTAGTATTATCTCCGGAAATTTGCTTCCTCGCTTCGCGAACTATCCCGAATCTTGTTGGAGTCTTTCTGTTTTCGCCGATAATCGTTTTCTTCTGCGTCACTTGTCGTGTTTTGTCCTCGATATACCTTGTAGTATTATCTGCGGCAAAACGCTCCTCGTTCCTTGAATAAAATCGATTCTTGACGAAAACAACTAGTTCTACTAAGTCACACTTACGTGTTCCTAGTTTTCTCGTTACTCGTCTCTAAATTCGCATTTAGATTAGAGGTATCTACTACATATTCATCACAATACATAGTAGATTTAATTTTGATTTTCATCAAAACTGTTTTTTGTCTCTTCTATGAAGTTTTCAAGGTTCATACGATAGTAAGTAATTGGTGGAGACGAGGAGAATCGAACTCCTGACCCCCTGCTTGCAAGGCAGGTGCTCTCCCAGCTGAGCTACGCCCCCAGCATACATTCCTTTAGGAAAATATGGTGGGCCCAAGTGGACTCGAACCACTGACCTCACGCTTATCAGGCGTGCGCTCTAACCAGCTGAGCTATGGGCCCATTTCCTTACCATCTTGAGGGCAGAACCCTCAAAACAGAATATTGATATTGACAGATGTGCGTCGACGAGAATAGTTGATGTACCGTAGTACCCAACGGTT
>NZ_QRMX01000072.1:0-734 GCF_003472805.1 Acidaminococcus sp. AM05-11
TTAACTATATGCCAGTCTACTTTATTCATAGCATACCAAAGCGGGGAAGGTGACTTCCGCAGGAAGTCGGTTGGGGCAAGCACTACCAGACTTCCAGCACGAGCCTATTGCGAGAAACAGAAATATTGCCAAATCAAGCTGTCTGCCTCATTACTGACCGAATTCAATTAGCAAAAATTGATTTCGGTCATGTGATTGCGCAACAATCACAAATGAGGAAGTAGCCACCGCGCTAAAATCTCTCGCCTGTAGGGGAGAGATGTCACCGAAGGTGACAGAGAGTGGATTCCCGGCACCACATCACTTCAGGTTCATTAACCGCACCACCAGCACGGTGGCAAAAGGTGCCCTACTTCCCCGCTGCCCCGGAGGGGTGCATACATACCTCCCAAGCTTGCGCAACGTAACTGCCACTCCGCAGTGTCCTGGAGTCTTCATCGTCGTCCTGATAGGCCCTTACGGGTCCCGCTTTTGGGAGTCTCATCCGTCCGTCAAGGCTACTAGCCGCAGAAGGACGGCTAATGAGACCCCCGCGACAGCAGCCCAGGAATCAAGCCCTGTGGGCGATGATGACTGGTAAGCTGCGAACCGCTGGTAAGGTGTCTGCACTTGGGAGGCCCATGCCCAAAGTAAGGACACGATAGAGTGGCAGCGCAGACGCACTATGGTATCTGCAACAAATTTGCCAGTACTAGCATTTAACCTCTCGCCTTTAGCATTCTGGTAATATGTCA
>NZ_QRMX01000073.1:0-684 GCF_003472805.1 Acidaminococcus sp. AM05-11
TCCTTCCGGAGGCAGCCAGTTCCGCCCGGAACTCAGGGAAAAAGGCAAATCTGGAGCCAGAAATTCTCCAATGGAGACCACCCGGTCCCCATAGACTCCCAGATCAAAATCGAAAGCATCTGAACCAAAGATTTCCCGAGGGTGTTCTGCTACCTGTCGGGCCGCCTCCGGAGACAGCCGCTGACACCGGCGCATCTGCCGGATGCCTTCTTCCTGTTCCGGAGTAAAAACATACTGGGTCTTGTCCGGTCCATAGATTTTTCCGGTATTGTACGGATTGCTCCGGAATCCCTGCTCCAGAGAATCGGCTTCCATCCGGGTATAGGAATCCCCCTCTTTCCGAAGCAGCACCGGCAGTACGGAAAAAGATCCGTCCGGATTTTTTTCCAATCGCACAGAAAGTTTATCCGCTGTAACGATTTTCTGCCGTTCCATGAACCGGTCCAGGGTGGCGTGGATTTTTTTCGCTCTCTCTTTGATTCGAGCCAGTTGGAGGGTATTGTACTGGCTCAGTTCCCCTCTGTTCTTAATCTGCTGGCTTTCCCGGTTGCTTTCTTCCACCAGGTTCACCAATTCATACTGGTCCCTGCTGAACCGGTAACAGGTTTCCCGGCTCAGTTCCACATAAGACCCCAACACCCTGATTCCATAAAAAGGAGTCCCGTCTGGTCGCTGGTATTCCAG
>NZ_QRMX01000074.1:0-666 GCF_003472805.1 Acidaminococcus sp. AM05-11
CTCTCGAATTTCGGACTTTGCTCTATTTCCCATACCATGATAATGCAAATCATAGTGTTTTAGCCCGACAAGATTTCCCGTTTCATTGGTCTCGGCAAGTTCGATAAAGCCATCATTGTAATCCAAGCCAATCGTTCCATACGTTTTTCGGGTCCTGTAGCTGTCGGTATCTATATCGAACGTTACCATAGCTTGCAGATAACACTTGCTGCCACGGAATACGATACGATAGCTAACGCCATGGCTTTTCTGTACAATGGTTTTTGCTAGCAAGCTGCTCATATACTTAAAAATACAAGCTCCATAAACGTACTCCCGAGCTTTTGTGTTCTTACGCAGCTGAATAACGAAACGATTACCTTTACCCGAGTGTACCATTGGTGTTAGTTGCAGTATCTGATTACAGCGAAATTCATCCTTCGCTCCGATATACAAGGAACGATTATCTCTCTGCTCACGGAAATGTTCCAACCAGACCTTATGACTTGTCAGATTATTGTTTTCAAGATTATGCTGTGCATAAAACAGCTTCTTTGAGCCAAAGCAGAGATGCAAATCTTTGCTCTGAAGCTCTTTCAGCAGGTTAGCCTGCTTTTGTTTGAGGCGGTTAATCTTTTGACCCGTGTAAAAGATTTTCTCTTTTTGCCTGCGATAATATCTCAAAGC
>NZ_QRMX01000075.1:0-632 GCF_003472805.1 Acidaminococcus sp. AM05-11
GTTTTTAATAACTCACATACATATCATACGAGGGGAGAGGAAAGCATCACTACTCTTGCTAAAGGTAGTGATGCAGGAGAGGGCTACCCGGCACCATCGCCAGGAAGTCCGCTGACCGCACGACCAAAAATCCGGTATACGGGTATTTTATAATTTCGTTTTTATTTCTCTCTTTATATATCTATATGTAGGTAAGAAAGGTAAGAAGGTAAGAACAGGGGACGCAAACCCAGTATCTATGCGGGTTCCGGGATTTCAAATTTTCTTACCTTGTTCTTACCTTTTTTTTGTAAGGTAAGAACTTTTGGGGGGGTGCCTGCGACCGCAATGCTTTCAGGAAGCGTTCTAGTCACCACTGGTCGACTGCTGGCAACAGGCTATTGCGGAGAATTAAATAGTGTATTGTTCTGCTGTGCTTTCCCTATTGCCGCTTTGCGGCATTTCAGCGGTTCGCCGTTCACCAGTCAGTTTCGCTCTTTGCAATCAGAAACTTTCTCCGTCAGCCTGGCGGCTGCCACCTCCTTCACGCTTGGTGTGCTCCCCGTCAAGTAGACAGTTCCAAATAATATAAACCTCTATGCCGCCATTTGGTAGCTATTATGTTTTTGCATAGGGGTCAAACGGCCCAAATT